>WTAT01000603.1 GCA_013139415.1 Desulforhopalus sp. | reverse complement strand
CATTGTATAGGTGTGCCACAATTTATTTTCATCCCAGTCATTGTGACTTGTTCTCAGGCAGTAGACTCCTGGAAATGTATCCTTTGTATCAGCTTTTGGTACATGCTTCCAGGTAATCAGGGTAGCCATGCCGCTCTTATCATCTTTCTCAACAGTGATCTTGTATTGTTTAGAAGCCTTGGGATGAAATCATTGCTGGCATATTCATACCAGATTCTTTTGCAATTTCCCTCCCAGGCAGCAATATAAAGCATGGCTGGACTGCCTGAATTCTCAAATGCCCGATAGGATTTGATATACTCAGCCAGGCGGCCTCTCAAGAACGCCGAATAATCAACGGATAAGAGGATGCTACCGTGGTATTGCTCATCGACGAGGGAATCTGAGACCAAAAAACTTTCCATAATTTCTTCTTTACGGCGTTGTGGAGAATAGTTGGTTGAGTCCATAGCTGCTATTCAAAATAGCAATATCGTTAGGCCTTATCTCTTATACTGTTTAAGCAAACGGTTAACCAGCTATTTCAGCACAAACAAGTTTAAAACTACAGCCAGGGTTGACAAAAATGAGAGAATTAGAGCTAAGAACAAATAATGTGTAGAAATCGAGACTCAATCTGACATCTTATGATTATCGATTTCAACAAAATCTGACAGTCATCGTTACAATCTCCGATCCGAAAATTTATAGAAAGAAGGTTAACCCAACACTATAGCTAGTGGGAGGATTGTGTTCAGGAAAAAGGTTAAATCTCCGATAATAAAATAAGGTTAACGTTGCCAGAAATTATCTTTTCTGTTCAGCATCGTTGGATAAACTTGCATAAAGGTACGACATGCGTCATGGGTTTTACGGTAACACATTGGAATGCTGAGTTTTTCTGGCATTTCCTTGTTCCCAAAACAAATAGCATTTATACCGAAATACTTGGAGGGAGCGCGACTGGCTTAACATTATGAAATTGAATGAAATAATATTTTTTATGTGTCGCGTTGCGTACCTTTATGCAAGTTTACCCTATATTCACGGATAGCGATCTCGGCTTCTTGTCGTATTGCACACTTTTTCTGGTCATAGACGAACTCAGTTTTCAGCATACCCCAGAAAATATCCATTGGTGCGTTGTCGGAACAGGTTCCCCTACGACTCATAGAGGGTACCATGTCGAATTGTTTGTTCGCTTTGGCAAAACATTTGACGCCGCTTTCATCTAAAAATTCATTTCCAATTTCCTGCTAGGCAATTATTCACCAACTTTCAAAATTCTAGCTTTACTTTAAAATTTTCCTCCTATAACATTTGCTTAACGACACCAAAAAAATATTATACTACGCTGTGACAGGCTTATTTTATTTAGGGGGGTTCCGTTGTGTTGTGAAGGTTATCAAATCACCATTGACCGTCTAAATACTGGTCCTGTCTGTGCTAGGGAAAAATGTTCCCAACGGTATTTATCGGATGGGTTGTGCCATTTTTGCTGAAAAAGAAGGCAGAGATGTTGTTTTCCCAAACTTCTATAAAATGCGAATACTATTCACCTCCAGGTGAATCCGAAGATAGATCTGGTGTCTATAACGCAGAGTTTCTGGTTGATTCTAATAGGGTAGCAAGCTGTTTAAAAAGTTATACTTGCCTTGTTGAGTTAAGGAGATTGTGAGAAGAATGAATTTATTTTACCGGTTGGATTGTTGTTTCCTGGTTGTTTTCTTTTTGGTTTTGTTGGGACAGGCAAATGGTGCTGAAATCACTGCGTTGGGTCCGAAACAATATGTACGCACAACAGGGGCACCAAATATTTACACGGATGATTTCACTGCTGAACCGGGAGAAGCGCGGTTGGTCATTTATAATGGACTCAAAGGGGAGAAGTCGAACCGCGATATGCGAGTGACCTCCGGAGTGGTCAGCCTGAATGGCGTGGTCCTCTTTACCCATGATGATTTCAAACACCAAACGTATATTCTTGAGATACCAATTATCCTGTCGGAAGATAATGCGATCCGAGTCGAACTGGAAAGTAAACCCGGATCGTTTCTTTACGTTGAAATTATTCAGACAGTACCCGATCCTGTGTATGATCTGCTTGCCTCTGATCTGCAAACCGACCCCGAAAACTGCCCCGATTACGTAGATATCGGTCTGAGGCTTATGAATAACGGGGAGAATGCAATCCCTGCTGGTGTCCAGATCTCTTTTTACAACGGTGGCCCTGAAGCAAATGGGAACCTGATAGGAACTACCTCGAGCACTACTGATCTGCAACCAGCTGGCTTTGAGGACTTTTTCTTTAAATGGCCTCATCCCTCCACCACACAAGCAACTATTTATGCCAGGGTTGATGATGACGGAACAGGTACCGGCACATATGAAGAAGTGGATGAAGTCAACAACCTCATCTTTCTTGAAACAACCATTTGCCAGACTTCTCCTGGTGATAGCAGCCTGTCAGGGCATATTATCGATGCTGTAAATGGTAATTTATTATCAGGAGTGCGGGCTTTATTGCATATAGATGATAATGGAGAACCCGGGGCCGTTGTTGCCAGCGCTGAAAGCAACAGCGAAGGTATTTTTCACTTTTCAAACTTAGCGGCAGGATCCTATATTATCTCTGCTTCACATTCCGGTTATATAGAGAATCAACGCTTTGTCTCTCTTGGTGAAAATATTCAACTGACCAATCAGGACATAGTCCTTTCTCCTGTATTGGCAGAAGATGAAATTCGCATCATTTTGACCTGGAATGATCTTCCCAGGGATCTCGAGGCACACCTGACCGTTCCCAGTGAAAGCGGCTGTCGCTATCATTGCTACTATTTTAATAAAACTATACCAGCAGCCAGCCTCGATCTGGACGATAGAAACGGATACGGCCCGGAAACTATCACTATTACCGACAGGGTATCTGGAACATATCGATATTATGTTCATGATTTTACAAACCGCTATTCCAACAGCCTCTGGCTCGCTCGTTCCGGAGCTGTGGTCAAAGTGTTCTATGGCGACCGGGAACCGATGGTATTTACTGTTCCCAACAACTACGGTAACGTATGGCATGTGT
>WTAT01000056.1 GCA_013139415.1 Desulforhopalus sp. | reverse complement strand
CCCAGAGCCAAATTGTCGAGCCGAATGTTTTTCAGGTACATGAGGATTTTCTTGAATCGTGGTCCTGGCTTGTAGCCCATCGCCATTAAATCATTACCCGAGAGACTGGCTTCGACATGTCTCAGCGTGGTCACATAGAGCGATACGGCTTTTTTGACATGATTTCTTCTGGCAATGGCCATTATGTAGAGCAAACCTTCAAGGGTGATCTCTTCAAAACAGGCAACTATTTTGCTGTTTTTGTGGTTATTTTCCCGGGATAATTGATTAAGAGCTTTACCCGCTCGCTCCTTCTGCTCCAATAAATATTCTGCTGTTTTCGGTGTTTCTTTAAATCTAGAGCAAAAGGCTGATAGCTCATTTGGCCCGGATCTGGACATAATCGCCAACAGATAGACCACCCAGTTTCGGCATGGTTCGTCAAGGTAGAGTAAGTTGAACCAGGAAATCGCCAGCTGGGCCTGGCTGAGGATGTGCCTGTATCTTCGGTCAATCTCATAATGAGGACGAAGGTCAGGCCAGAGAAACTGGAAGAGATCGAATTCACCCAACCGTTGAATGGCAGGAAGCGGATCCTCTTCGGAGAAAATTATTTTGAGTTCCGATAAAAAACGCGGATCCTCACTTTTTCCGAAAAGTTTCATAGTGACGGCATTTGTAATAAGCCGTTTGGTATGGGGGGAAATTTGGAACCCCATGCGTTTTTCAAACCGCACCGCCCGAAAAATTCTACTGGGATCTTCCACGAAACTGAGGTTATGGAGTACCTTGATGGACTTTTGTTTAAGGTCGTTCTGGCTGTTGAAGAAATCTATCAAGGTGCCGAACTGTTCCTGGTTGAGCTGGATGGCCATGGCGTTGATGGTGAAATCTCGGCGGAACAGATCTAGCTTTATTGATGACAGCTCAACTGTCGGCATTGCTGCCGGATATTCATAATATTCGAGCCTTGCAGTGGCTATATCAATTTTGAATCCATTTGGCATAAGCACCATGGCGGTCTTGAATCGTTCATGGGTTCTGTATCTGCCGCCCAGATGGGCGGCAAGTGATTTGGCGAAACCAATGCCGTCCCCTTCGATGACTATATCGAGATCTAGATTAGGCTTTTTCAGCAATAAGTCGCGGACGAAGCCACCAACGGCAAAGGCGTTGTAATCCAGTCGGTCAGCGACTCCGCCAATGGTTTGGAGCAGTTGGATCATTTCTCTACCCAAACAATCAACAATGATTGCATTGAGATTCCTTTTTCTCTCCAGGGAGGGATGGTCCGCTTCATGAAGCAGGTTTTTGGGCAGATAGGCCGGGTCGTTAATTAGTCTGTTAAGCAGATCGGTCCGGGTGATTACCCCCATAAGGGCCCTATTCTGGACAATCGGAATGAGTCGTTGTCTGTTCTCAATGATCAATTCCTGGATGTCGGCTAGCGTTGCCTTAAGCGGAAGACTTTTTACATCACTGGTCATATAATCACTGACTGGTCGGTCACCTAAGGCATGGTGGGCAGCTTTTTCGACTATTTGGCGGGTGATTATCCCCAAGATGGAGTGGCTGCCGTCAGACGAGGTAAGAATATCCGCCCGTACGGGAGCCGCTGTTATATTGTACCTGGTCAACAAGGCGTTGGCCTCGGAAATGGTCGAGTCCGGAGTGATAGTAATGGCCGGTTTGGACATCATTTCACTGGCAATAGGCTGGGGGAGGATATGTCGGTGCAGGGTAAGGATCAGTTTTTCCTGTGCTTCTATCAGGGTCATCTCTTTTATTGTGGCGGAGGCCGCCGTGGCATGGCCACCGCCGCCAAGGTCCCGGGCAATGATGCCGACATTGACATCGGCAATTCGACTGCGGGCAATCAGGTAGATGCGGCCCCCCATGGAGATTAGCGCAAAGAGAACGTTGAGATTCTCCATGGCCATGAACCGCCTGACGATAAGGGCAAATTCATCCACATAATCGGGAAGGGAGTGGGTTACCACGACGATGGGGATATCCTGAATGATGTACTGTTTGGCATTTTTCATCAATTCATGCAGGATGGAAATCTGCTCGGTGGTCAGCTCATGGGTAATGAATTGAGCGACTTCATCGAGTTTGGCCCCTTTTTTAAGCAGCCATGCTGCGGCAAGAAGATCATCCGGGGTGGTTGTTAAGTGGGTGAGGGAGCCTGTATCTTCATAAATCCCAAGAGCAAATATCGTTGCCTCTTGTGGGCTTATGTCTATTTTTTTCTCCCGGAGAATATTAACCAGCAGTGTTGTGGTGGAACCAAAATTTTCGATTACTTCAAGTTCGCCGCGGAGATCGCTGCTATGCTGAAGATGGTGGTCGTAAAGGTGGAGCTTTATGTCTGGGTTGGTCAAGCACTCAGAAAAACGACCGATTCTCTCCGAAGACCGGGTGTCAACCAGGATAAGTGTGTCAACAGCTTTAAGATTGATATCCTTGATTTTTAAAAAATCATACGAGTAGAGCAGGCTCTGGGAGATGAAATCACGAACATTTCTTTCCTGGGAGCCGGGAAAGGCCATGACGGCATCAGGATAGATTTTCCGGGCGGCAACCATTGATGCAAGTCCATCGAAGTCAGCGTTGATATGTGTGGTAATGAGGCGCATTGCAGTCTGTTGTCAATCAAGGATGAAAAAATGTTGTAATAATAATGTATTGTAGGGCATTTGCAGGAATTTCGCTACAGAGAGGTGCAAAAATTACTCTTCCTTATCCCCGGGGGTGGAATTTTTTATGAATACTTTTTAATCTGTCCTGATCAATATGGGTATATATCTGAGTGGTGGAGATGTCTGCGTGTCCGAGCATCATTTGCACAGCGCGCAGGTCGGCACCGTGGCTGAGAAGGTGGGTGGCAAAGGAGTGCCGGATCATATGGGGAGAGATGTTCTTGTCGATACCGGCGGTAAGCGCCGTCTTGCGAACTATCTGCCAGAACCTCAACCGTGTCATACAGCTGCCCCGTCCGGTAATAAAGAGATAATTGCTTCGCTTACCCTTGAGGATGAGTGGCCGTGCTGTTTTCAGATACTGTTCGATTTTTTCTTTTGCCTGGTCACCAAAGGGAATCAAGCGTTCTTTATTACCTTTGCCCAGGACCCTGACAAAACCGGCGGCAAGATTACATGCAGCCAGGGGCAGTTGGATCAGCTCGGACACCCGCAGTCCGGTAGAATAGAGAAGAAAGAGCATGGCGTTATCCCTTACACCAATCGGGGTTACGATGTTTGGTGGGGCCAGAAGGCTCCTGACTTCTTTTTGGGAAAGTGCTTTAGGCAGACTCTTACCGCTGCGTGGGAGGTCGATTGTGCTGAAAGGGTTATGGGTGACCAGATTTTCCCTGAGCAGGAATGTGAAAAATGATTTTAGCGCAGAAATGCGCCGGGCGTTGGTCCGATTGCCCACTTGTTTTTGTTCTTGGCATTGTTCAAGAAAACCATGAATCGTCGCTAGGTCGACACTGTTCAGTGATCTTTTCTTGTGAGAAGTGAGGAAGCTGAGGAAAAAGGTGATATCAGCATCATACGCCTCGACACTGTTCTCAGCCAATCTCCGTTCGGAGATAAGGTAGTGGAGATACAGTTCGTGAACTGCTGCAAATTGTGCGGAGAACTTTATAGTTTTAATGGCGCCTCAGCTGTTAGGCGTTGGCTGCTTTGTTACGAAACCGAACAAAATCAAAAGCCTGACAGAAATCAGGCTTTTAGACCGGCAGCCTGCTAGTATGATTTTTTCATTCGGTTGAACTTGCGGAGTTTTCTGCGGGCTTCAGCCTGCTTCCGGCGCTTTTTCACACTCGGCTTCTCATAGTACTCACGACGTTTCAGTTCTCTTTTGATACCGTCTATCTGTAGCTTTTTTTTCAGCTGGCGAATTGCGTACTCAAGATCTCCTCGGACTTCAACTTCTATCATTTGTGGCTCCGTTTAGCGAATTGGTCGTAAATTTTGTAAAAAGATTAAGGTGTTACCTTTCTTTTTAGTAAATAACTGTGGTTTCAAGAAAACAATCTTGTTTATATACTAAACACCTGAAGCATTTGTCAATGGATTTTTCGATAACGATTCGGACCATTTTCTCTTGCCAATAATTGGATATACACGATAATTGCAGATGAGTATTGTTTTTAGTTCCAGATATGATGACCAGCTTTGTTGTTGCATTTGTTGGCATGTGCCAGGGGGGATTCTTGAGAGCAACCATTTTTTGCTTCTACTCGTTTTATGCAGCTTTTATTGCTACTTCTTC
>WTAT01000269.1 GCA_013139415.1 Desulforhopalus sp. | reverse complement strand
GGATCTCTTGAAAATCTTCCTACTGCTTTTGCAGAACTTGGCAGAGGGAAGAAGGTGAAAAACGAGTTTACCCTTCAGCGCAGCAACTATCAAGTGTCAATTACTTTGTCCGGTTGGCGACAATTACCTTGTCCGGTTTTACCGCTCTATTTTCTTTTACTTATTCCTCCTGATTTCTTTTGGTTTTCTACTACACTACAGTGACTTTTCGACAGGGCGGATAGTTGTCACTCGATGCTTATCGTAAATGTCGTTGAGCACGAGCAACCTATCAGGGGCTGGATGCTATAACATCTGGTTTATCCTTCATGTCTCCAATCCATTTCTGAGAGTAGCGGAAGTAAAAGATCGCTCAGAGAATGGGCCCCACGGAATCGCTCGTCGGAGGAGTGGTCTTTTGCTGGAGCGAATTTGCACCTCTATCTTTTTTAATATCCAGTGTAGATATCTTATGGTTTCGCTCCATAGCCTGTTTCTTTCTGAAGCTATCCGCATCTATTTCTATGATAATCGCATGATGCACAAGCCTATCAATGGCCGCGACTGTCATTATAGTATCGGAAAATATCTGATCCCAGTTGCTGAAAGAATGATTAGCTGTGATAATCATACTGCCGGTTTCGTAACGATGGGCGATGAGTTCAAAAAGGACATGGGTTTCCGCCTCGCTCTTTCTGACGTAGCCGATGTCGTCTAAAACCAGAACTGCATACTTGTCCAACTTTGCCAAGACCCGTTCCAACTGCAGTTCATTACGAGCCCGTTGCAACTCCTGAACAAGTGCTGTCGCCTGGCAGTAACGCACTCTGGTGCCTTTTTCGATCAGGCCGTTGCATATAGCGGCAGCCAAGTGAGTTTTACCGGTACCACTGGGCCCGAAAAAAAGTATATTCTCGGACCTCTTGACCCAACTTGGATCAGTCGCCATTGCCTCCAGCTTTCCGGCCTCAATTTCAGGGAGGCAGCTGAAATCAAAGGAGGACAACGTCTTGCCAACCGGTAGTTTTGATTCTTTGAAATAGCCGGCTATACGGCGACTGTATCGCTGATTAACTTCCTCTTCACATAAGGCCGCAAGATACTGTGCCGGATTCCACCCTCTTTGGGTCGCCTGGTCTAAATAATTCTCCCAGAGACCAGCCATGGTCGATAGCTTTAATTGCTTCAGTAAAACAGGCAAG
This sequence comes from Desulforhopalus sp., assembly GCA_013139415.1. Lineage (GTDB taxonomy): Bacteria > Desulfobacterota > Desulfobulbia > Desulfobulbales > Desulfocapsaceae > Desulforhopalus_A. Next base: position 1,755 of record WTAT01000269.1, on the reverse strand, counting down.
GTTGCTGCTTGAACCATCAGTGCACCTCCTGTGGATTTGCTTTCTGCAGTAAATCGTTATAGCTTGCCGCCAGTGGCTGCTGCACAGCAATATCTGGGGTGTTTTTCCTTTTCTTATCGAATTTACGCTGTAAATCAAGCAGACTGGGGACTGTTTGACGCGCCATCATTGTCTGGAGATAATCACCCAGTTGATGCTCACAATCTGCTCGGTTGGCCAAGGCCAGGATACCAACCATTGTCTTACAAGCCTTACGGGGCTCCATTTCCAGGTCAAGCCAGTCCCACAGGGCTTTATACAGCTCACTGGGCAGGAGATCGTCTCGAAGCCGGGAATATCTGAAGGCCTGCGGCTTACGTTCAAGGCTGGCAATGACATGTCGGTAGTCTACCAGACGAGCCCGGTGGTTATGATCAGAGGCAAATACCCGGCTAAGGGTAACTGTATGGGTGGCGCCAAGGTAGATATCCAGACGGTTATCATAGATATGCACACGAAGGGATTCGCCGATAAGGCGAGAGGGCACCGTGTACAAAACACGTTTAACCTGGATGGTACTTGATGTGCTCACTCGGGCTACATGTTCGGTATAGTCGGCCGTGCGCTGCAGAGGCAAGGGCTGCAAATGGAGACGTTCTTCCTCTACCTTGTCTTTTTTATGGGCGTTAATATCTCGAACAATGTCGGTAAGGAAATCCGCGTAGGCCGATACTGAAGCAAAATCACAGGAATCGCGCAGCAGCAAGGCCTGGTGAATACGTTTTTTCAGGTGGCCGTGTGGTGATTCAATTGCACCGTTTTCATGGCCTTCGCCACGGTTATTGCGGGTCGGCTCCATGCCATAATGTTGACATAGCTCTTCATAGCGCAGGGTTACATCCTTGGCTGCATCCTTCGTTAAATTGCGGTACGCTGCGGACAGGCTGTCGCTACGATGCTCACGGGGGACTCCACCCAGTCGCCAGAGAGCATCTTGCAGACCTTCGGCAAGGGCGGTGTAAGATTCACCTCCATGGATGACACTTACCGAGCACCAGCCACTGAAAGCCAAACGGAAATGATACAGGAGATGCGTGAACGGCTGGCCCTGAATAGTAATTGTCACTTCTTTTAATTTCGTAAAATCAGAAAGCCCCATCCGGCCTACAATTTGCTCCTGCCGAAACATCACTTCTTTTTCTGGACCGTAGAGTGCTTTCCATTCACTCACTCTGCGCTGGAACGTCCGCAGCTTGCTGTCTTGATATTCACCAGGATGGTCTTTCTGGAGCTTTTCAAAAAGTGTCATCGGCGAAAGCTGAGAATTCTTCAAAAGCAACGGTTCAATTTCCTCTTTCCAAACATCACCAAAGGGATCCGTTCTGGTTCGCCAATGCCTTGTTCCTCCACCCCCGGATCGATGCTCCCCCTTCTCAATCCTGCGACCAGAGCGCTCAGACATTCCTGCCTTGGCTGCTGCCGTCTCCTGGATTTTTCCTTCTTTACGTTGTTTCATGTATAACTTGACCTGTTCTGAATTTATCGGATTGCCTAACACCAAAAACCTCCACAGTAGTGAGTCATTTTTGGCCCGAACTATACCAGGCAGAACCGGACAAGATAGTTGTCATCTACCGGCCAAGTTAATTGTCACATAATAAACACCTGGAATTGGCAATATGCGCATCCTTTTAAATGGTCTTATAATGGTGAGGACCTTAGAGGAAAGACGGTTCGAAAGTTCACCTACTGGTTGCAGGAAGAGTCATCTCTCAT
>WTAT01000468.1 GCA_013139415.1 Desulforhopalus sp. | reverse complement strand
GTCCTCCCATGCCCTGCCCGATTCGAACAACCCTCCCCAACTGCCCCTTGAAAAATCCCATGCCTACCTGCATCTGCATCTGTTCTTCATCTGGTGCCAGCAAATAAATATAGCCGTGGATAGTTCCACTCAGCGAGGCGGCACGCTCAAGGATGGTCTCCAACAATTCTTCTTTATCCAGCTTTTCTATTAAACCTAAGGAGGTTTCATGCAGGGCTGCTAATGAGACGTTTTGACGATGGCACGTTTCTTCTGCCATCTTCAGGCGTTGGGATTCCAGGATTAAGGTTGCATTTTTCTGTAGTAAATCAGCGTATGAAGGTTTGTTGTCCATGGGATCCTTGGCTTAAGTTTTTACAACTTCCTTTCACGGGGCACCAGCAACACAGGGTAAAAGGTCAGATTTCGGTCTGATATCGAAAGACTTCTTCCCGCCGTATTGTTGCTGATTTTTTACTGTTAGGTCGGATTGCTCTACCCTTCGGGTTCTTTTCACCATACCATCATAGCCTGTTTTACAGTCTTCATCATACGTCATATTATGCGAGTCAATTGAAGCTGCAACTCATCTATAAACACTTCAGGGAGTGGCACAGTCCGGTTTTTTTTACCTTTGCCCTCATTGATGGTTAAAATCCTCATATCAAAATTAAAATTTGGGACACGAAGGGACAAGCATTCAGAAATCCTTAGCCCACAACCATACGTCAACTTTATGATGATATTGTATGGATTACGGAGATGATCAATGATTTTATCAACCTCGTCGCGTGATAAGACAAGTCAGAAATGTTTTTACGTCATCAACCTTTACCAATTGAGGATATTTACTTTTAAGAAATGTTTGAAACTTGCGGGTCCAAAACGTGTATGATTTAAGGGTTTTAGTGCCTTACTCCAGATTTTCTGTGATAAAAAACAAGAAATCGGAAGAGTGTTTTGAAATTACGAATTTAAAGTAACCTCCAAGGCACTTATACCCCCTTGTGGGGTGTGTGGAGAATAGTGCCGTAACATGATAGCATATTCCAATTTTTTAAATACCCCGGTCCAATCGTATCCCCTTGGCTTACAAACTCCAGTCCTGCTATCCCTGGAGTCAGATATTTTTTCGTTAAATGAGCCTCGCCTGTCAAGTCCAGCTTTATAATGCGGTTTTATTTTGTTATGTTTTTTTGAACTTTCTGGAGGTAACAATTGGTTATTTTGTGGGATTTCCCTACTGCTTGTAGTATTTTTATCAAACTGCATATCCTAGAACAATGCGACAGAATGGCGTGCCTGTACTCTAAGTGCTTCTGATTGATTTTTATCTTCAAGCTTTTTTGAAAAAGAGGCTAAGCTCTCTTTTTGATATAACCCACATCGATATTTGTGGCAAAAATCCAGTTAGAATCGCAACCATTCAAGGTAAAAACGATGTTCGTCAGAATGCACACCTCGGTTCTCAATGAATCGGGAGTATTCAGTGATCAGACTGTCTGGTAGCTTTTTCATGTAGGGTTATCCAGGTCTGACTATCATGAAGAATGGGTGGTTATACAGTTAGAAAATGATACCACAGGTTGAAATACTCTGTCAACAAGTGAGGTTTTTTGGAGTTATACAGACCTGTATAATAACTTGTTATGCTTAAGAAGGTACGATCAATCTAATAGTGATTAAAATGATAAACCGTGAAATAACATTTGAAAACCGTGACGAATATGGACGAAAAGGCGTAGCGGATAAAATCAATAAACTTTTTAGCAGTGAAGTGAACGTTTCCCCAATGATTATTGACGGTCGATGGGGTCAAGGAAAAACGGAATTCTGCTATAAATTAATTAACCAATTGGAAGTGTCAGGTATTAGTTGTGTCTACATTGATGCCTATAGGAATGATCATATTGACGATCCACTTTTAATGATTTTTTCTGCTATCGTTGAGCATATAGGTGATGTTGAGAAAAAAGAGAAACTGATAAATAAGGCAATACCAGTTCTAGCTTTTGGCCTCAAAGTCGTAGGTAAGGCTGCTATATCTTGGGGCCTTAAACAAGATACAGAAGTAATTGCAGAGGATTTTGAAGCAGCAGTTCAAAAGTCATGTGACGCTATCTTCGATGCTGTGGCGAAAAAATTAATATCAGACTATCAAGAAAAAGAGGCCAACCTTGATGCCCTAAATAAAGCTCTGCGGCTGGCCACTGAGTCCGAAAAATTGTTCATCTTTATAGATGAATTAGATAGATGCAGACCTTCATTTTCAATTGAAATTATAGAAAAGATTAAGCACGTTTTCGATATCCCATCTATAACATTTGTTTTAGTTACCAATAGTGAACAGTTAAAAGCATCAGTAAATCACATTTATGGTCAACATATTGATGCTGGAGATTATATCAATAAATTCATCAATTTTACTGTTCGCTTGAACCAATATGTTGGGGAATCGTATAATCGTACATTTAATAGTACAAATCATTTTAGAGTGTTAGTCAATGCGCACAAAGATTTGCTTTTCATTAGTGGGCAAGCTAATATAAATAAATTTATTGTAAGGTTAATCGAAAATAACAATTTTTCGCTAAGACAGGTCGAGAAATTTACCACAAGACTTCGTGCAGTAAACGTGATCTCTAATCCTCCAATGGCTTCTATGCCGTTTACTGGCTGCTTAATTTTAATATCAATAATATTCTTAGATTGTAGCTGTCCGCAGGTGGTTGATAAAATTGAACGAGGTGAATTAAAAGGTGGAGAGGTTACAGAAATTCTAAATTTAAAATTTAGTGAAAGCTTAGATAATGGATCAACTCACTTTATTCATATGAACGATATATGGAGCCTAGGTGATAAATCTGATCCAGAAAACTCACAATTCTATTTAAAAGGAACTGTTGATCGAATTAGTTCTGAATATATGGAAGATAATGTTCCCAAACTCATAGGGAACCTATTCATTAATGCCATAAGGACCGTTAGGTTGACATGATTAAATCAGGAAATAATGCATAACAAAATGTTTCACCGGAAATCTTTTAGGACCGGGTCAGGCTTGACATTTTGATATTCCAACAAAAGAAATACACTGGATAAACCAACGATTATCACGTTAGAATTTCAACATTTTTATATATAGCAATTTTACCTTAAGGATTGTTTATGAATAATCTGTACCGAATGGAACTAATGCCGATGCTTTCCGATTTAGACGCATTCCTCGAAAATTTATTTACACATACAGGTTTTTATGAAAGCGAAAAACTTACCAAAAAAAATTTTAAAGCTGAAATCCTGAAAGATTATCGTGAAGTTTACTTTCCAGAAGAAAATGAATAATTGGAACCGGGCAAGGCTTAACTTATTGACATTTCACACAGAAAGATTGGTCGTTACGGCGGAATCGGGTCGGATCAAGCCAACATAAAGATTTCACGAGACAAACCTCTTAAAAATGGGACATTTTTGTGCTTAAAAGCAACTTTTCAGGAGCAAAAACAGCACTCTATTTAAAAAAATGCACTGGGTAAACCAGTGATCATCACGTTCGCCTCAAAAAAATGAAAGAAATTCTCACATTCGCAGCACAACTCTTTCGCAACAATTTTAAATATGTTGCATTACTTTCTGTTCCATTCACGCTACTTGCATTTCCTTCATATTTTATTGCTCAGACAGCTGAAAACAGGATCGGATATATTACAGTTATTGGTCTGATTGTATATCTAGTTGGTTTCGCTATGTATTTGTCTTCCTTGATTTTCTTCATGTCTCAGGCATACCAAGGAAAGCTACAGTCAATCAAATCGAATCTCATTAACGGGCTAGTATATACGCCTCTTTTAATGGTCACATTGCTTGTTGCCAATTCTCCATTAATCGCTGGTTTTGTCATAATGTTCACTTCAACGCCATTCCAATTTCTAACGTTACCATTACTAGTTCTTGGTATATACGTTTCATTAAGATCAACATTTGCTCCATTTCACCTTATCTTAGAAGGTCACAAACCATTAGGCGCAATAAAAAGCAGTTTCAGCAGTACAAAAGGACAAGTATCAAAAATTGTTAAAGTCGTGATGATGTTTTATATAGCTACAACTGTCGTAGAGGTTGTATCGACTTCCAACGCAAATATTGAACTCTTCAATATCTTAATGTTTTTCCTAGGAGTTGCTGTGACCCTGTTAATGACCGCCTTCCAGCAAATTGTTGTTTTTAAGATGTACATAAGTAGCTTCGATAACAAAAAAGCTGAATAGGTTCGGATCAAAGGAAACGAATTGAATAAGAAAGGGGACATGTCTGCTTTTGACTCTTGTTGCAACTTTTTAATAACAAAATAATGCACGGGGTAAACCGGTGATCATCATGTTCTGCGAGCGAAACAGACATAAAAAACAGGAACTATGATAGTATGTCTTCTTCCGATTGGACAAAAAAAGGAGCAACACTAAGTGACAAGTCGGCGCGTAAAGAGTTTGGACTAACTCAAAACCAGATCATCGACGCAATCAAAAGTGGAAAGCTTCAATACAGACAAAACCATATCCATGGTAATCCATACTTAAGATTGTTAAGGAACGAAGTTGAGTCACTTGCAAAAGAACTATTCGGCAATGATTACTTTGAAGATCAGAAGTTACAAAATAAATTATCACAAATAAACAGTGAGATTAATAGACTGAAAAGAAAGATAAAAGTTTTAGAAAAAAATAAGGAAGAGTTGATAGAAAGAAATGTAAATTAGGTGAATAAAATTGCAGAACAAGCAGCTTAAGTTGGACCGGGAAAAGCCGTGCATTCTTTTAAAATTTTAAGATAATTGACCTTTGGTTATCTCTAGTGGCTTCTCAAGTTTCCATTTCCCGGCCACTTAGCATCACGTTATGTTTCAAAAATACTAAATGAGTAATCTTGAACAGTTAAAGCTATTATTTGAACTTTCCTACAAGCTATATAAAGATTGTGCTGAAGAAAGGCACGCACTTCATAATGAAGAGTGGGAACTTAATATTAGTCCCCTAGGGGAGATTGAACTTTTTAGTGATGATATAGCTGGTATTGCATATTCTATTTGCAATGGTCGAATACCGGTAAAAAAATTAGGAGCACTCCAATCTATCTCTATTACAAGCATTGCTCACTACGAGATGGTTGAAAAATATCCTGCAATTATTAAAGACATCGAGAATTGGGAAAAAATACGAGTACTTTGCATTGACTATCGTGAGGAAAATTAACATAACAAAAGGTTGGAGAGGGACGAAAACACGATTGCACAATAGGAATTTCACATAAAGGAATCCTTAGTCGAAAATTCCATGTGCTTCTTCAACTCAGTGTAGTGTTTCCGCCCCTTAACCAAACCGTTATACCTGAGAAAATGAAATATATATATGAAATGTAACAATTGTTCAGCTGATATAGAAAACGGTGCAAAGTATTCCCCTGTATGTGAAAGTGGGAAATTGAACT
>WTAT01000551.1 GCA_013139415.1 Desulforhopalus sp. | reverse complement strand
TCGTCGCCAAGCGCTTTACAAAGAGGCAACAAATGCAGTGGAGTCCCAAAGGAGCCCATTTACTCTTGCAGATGCGGACCCGGGTACTCAACGGGGAATTAGAACAAATGTTCCGGGATTGGCATCCGGGATTTCGGGTGGGGGGTGATGAAAAACTCCAAATGGCTGCTTAGCCTCCCCCGGTTTTGCATGCTCTCCTATTACTACATCGCCAGGTTTCAGGGTTTTCTTGATGGAGTCGATGGAGCTACTCCCTTGGATGGTTCTTTGAAATTTTTTGTTTTCTTTGACCGTGATAGATAGTTGACCAACACGCCTAAAACCCCTGCTGCTGGCGTGAGAAGACAGTGTCCTAGGCCACTAGGAGATGATGTGCGGAACCGATTCCTGCAATATCATGCATTAAGGAAATTCAAACACTGGAAAATGCATGTTTATTCAATTGGATAATGACACCACCGGCAAACGATAACCAATGCTTATTGGAGTGCGGAACCGATTGCTTAGGGACCGGTTGGCCTATTCTAGCCCCCGCCCATCATAATAGTTGTATCCTACTAAAATTTATAATAAAGAAACATATTATGGCTTTTGGAACATTACTGCGGAAAAGTGTAATTTGGACCCGTCTTACCCACTTGCTGCGTGATATTGCAGGAATCGGTTCCGCACCTCTATTTGATTGATGCAATATCAAGAGGCAAGGAAAGACTCTACCCTCTATTCATAAAAAGATGGCCTCCACACAGGCAAGATAAAAAGTCAGCCATCATTTTTGTTTGGACTCCGATAAGCGAGGAATTCGTCATCATCGCCTTGTGCCAGGCCGATACGGCCTCATGAAACGTCAGATCCCCCAACGTCTGGTTTGAAAGCAGGGACCGATAGTATAAAGATCTGTCCGGGATTGGCAGAAAACCGGTGGCGACCCGCAGAGGGATCTCCGCCAGCAGCAGTCGCCCAAGGTAGTTTTCCATCGTTTCTGCCATTGAAAATCCGGGCGAAATATCAGCCAAGACCCCCTCAAGGGTAAAGAAAGCTTTGCGAAAAAGGATGAGTTCTGATGGAAAGACCAAGCCCTCCATGGTCAATTCAGCCATGAGCTTGAAAGCCATTTTCAGCGGATCGCTCTGATGATCCTTCAATGCGATGAAGCCAGTGACGCACTCTTTGATCCGCTCTGGGGTAGATTTGGGACCTGTCCCGTTTGTCATCAGACGAATCGCCTCACAAATCCTTTTTACATCGTCGGTCCTGATCCCGACCATCATCTCCATTATGTGGCTGCGCTGATTCCTCGTCAGGTGCCCGGCGAGTGTCCAGTCAATCAGTGCGATACCGAAATCGTCTGAAGATTTACCTGGAACTGCAAGGATATTACCTGCATGTGGGTCGCCATGGAACAAGGCTGTTTCTTTCATGGAAAAAAGCGGCATACAGATAATCGCCTCAAAGGTCAGATTCGCTAGGACTTTCCGCTGATCTTGGGAAATTTCTGTATCGGTGATCCTGATCCCGTCAATGAACTCCATAGAGGTAATGGTTGGTGTACAAAACGAAAACAGTTTTGGAATCCGTACGCCGTGCACACTACAGTAGATTTCTGCAGCCTCAGCCATGTTTTTCTGCTCGGCAGCCAGGTCGATTTCACGCACCAGATCGTCGCGGACCTCGTTAAAGAGATCGACTACCATCATATCCTGCAATCCATAGGTTTCCCGGTTGTTTTCGAAAAATCCGGCTACGTCCTCAAGAATGAGTAATTCTTCCAAAAGATGCGCTTCTATGTTCGGCTTGAGTACCTTGAACACTCCTCCTGACGTTCCCTCTAATTTCTTCGTTTGACAGGTAAAGGGAAGGACGGCGGCGACACTTGCCTCGGCAAGAATATCGGCCGCGAGAGAAACCTTATGGGTTAAGTCGACTCCAGCCAACCACCCGACAAGGTGTTGCACCAGCTCAGATATATCGGTCCGGTAATGTCCCTTTTCCAGATGGATGAGCCATCCTTTCAACCTGGGATCAAGCCCGGGATTCCGAGCAATAATTTGCCCAAGTTTATGCAGGGTTGGAAAGTGAAGGGCAAGATCCAGCAATCGCTCTCCAGTTTCACTATCGGCCTGGAGCCTTGCCTGGCTGAGAATCGCTTTGCGTAGTCTGGGATATGATATTTGGGATAAAAAGAAAACAATACCATCCCGAACCATTGGACCGAAACGGACAAGGCTGTCCGGCATAGCTCTTTCGGGACGGGTAAGCGCGACAAGGTGTCCTGCGGACATTTGGCAAAAGGCCTGTTCTCCCATTGAGAGAACCATCATATCAAGATGCCGAATCAGTTGTTCTTCACTCGCGTTTTGAAATGCACGGAGAAGAGCGGTCTGGTCAGAGAAAATCATCGTCTATAAATTACCAAAGGAAATGAATAAACTGTAATCTACCAGGTACAGGCGGACACTCTGCCTCGCAACCAAGCAGATCTTTGCTATAAATTAACACATTAAGATGGTTTTTGGGACAAGTAAGGGATGCCATCAACGTTTTGTAGCCCAACGAATAAGGATAGATCGTGGATCGCTGCGCGCTCACAATCTATCCTTATTCGTTGGCATTTCAGATAATTCCTTCGGCCACCATTTTCTTAGCTTCTTCAAAAGCGGAAATGAAATCTTGGCTGTTCACCCATGGTT
>WTAT01000357.1 GCA_013139415.1 Desulforhopalus sp. | reverse complement strand
TTTGTTGTGGCCACCGAGTAGCCCTGCTGTCCACCGACCTGCACCTTGGCAGGTTGGCCATGAATAGCCAGGATCTTAGGAGTTGAGAGGGTGTTGACATTGGTCTTTTTCTGAAGGGCATCGATGGCAGCCGCAAACTGCCGGGAGTCAGAACCGGTCAAGAGGTTGAAAAAAAGACCTGAGCCTGTTTGGGGCACTGGAGAGACATCTCCGTCTGTAGGCAGTACCGCTCTGCTGAAACTCGAGGTGCCAACTCTAACGTCTCCCAATATGGCGGCCCATTCAACGCCTAATTCCATTTCATCCGTCAGAGTTATCTCTAAGATTTTGGCTTCGATCATCACCTGCTTGGGCACAGTATCCCAGTAATTGAGAATGGTTTCAATTTTTTTGATGTTCTCCGGGGTGTCTTCAACAAGAATGGTCCTGGACGGTTCATGAAACTTTAGCGTTCGTATGCCCGGAATGCTGCTCAGAATTTCTTGGATCTTGCCGACTTCAGCGTATCTGAGCTTGAAGATCCGCATCTGCATCCTATCAATCTGCGGATCCCTGGCTTGCTTGGGCTTATAGACATAATAGATGTCCCCGTGCTTGTAGAAACCAAATCCTCCCGCCTGAGTGATAGCGTGCAAGGCTTGATCTAGAGTTACTTGAAAGAGGTGGATTGAGATCTTACCGGATACCTCTTTTGCTGTTGCAATATTGATTTCCTGATCCATGGCAAGGGCAGACAAGGTATCGCGGATGTCAGTATTGAGGAAGTTAAGATTAATCAAATTGGCAGAGGGGTTTTTCTGGAAGCTACGGGTCTTATCATCCTTAAGTTGGGCTAAGTAACAGGAGTTACGCTTTTCTCTACCAGATGGTTTTTCTCCATCTAGCTGTGCGAAAACAGGAGCGGCGGCTATTGCCAGGGTCATAAACAGACCAAAGATATTCAATGTTTTTCTACTCATTCTCTTGCAGCGTTAATCGTATGTTTTTATAAGCCGACCTTAAAAAGACCTCTTTTGTCTCAACCCTTACCACTGTATAGTCACCGATCCGTTCGCCGGTGCGAACGAGTTTGTCATTGATAATGGCGATGGGGTTTTTACCACCGACAATCACCCCCTTGAGTTGCAAAGAACTGCCCCTGTTCGAAGATGCACCTTCTGTGGACAGCCGACTTGCTCTCGGCAGCGATTTCAGAGGAGCAAAAATGTCTCTGATAACTGCGCGTGTTGACTCCCTCACAACCGATTCCCGTCGTTGGGTGTTTTTCAGGGTTGCCCTTTCTGGCTGTGAAAACTTAAACTGAGTTACGGGCGTAGTGGCAGAGGAGGAGGCCGCATTCGGGCTACGTTTGGGCTTTTTGTGAACAAAACGAAAGTACCCTAAAGTAACCAGCATCAAAGCCAAACCGATTACTATATATATCTTTATCCGCTCACTTTCCTTTGTTTGCAAGAACTTAAAGTTAGCCACTCGTCCACCACAGCTTAGCGTTGAAAAACACTGGCTATTAACTCAACTTGGCATTTATCAGCAAGACTGGATCTGCTGATGACCATTTTTTCTGTCACCACAACGCGGTTCATAGTCTCGAGATCATGGAGCAAGCGATAGATATTTACAAAAGAGCCCTTGAATATCAGGCGAATTGGAATCTTGGTATAGTGTTTCTCTTCAACAGTGGGTAGTGGTTGCATGCTCGTCAAGACGATCTTTCTTTCATGCATCAAGGCATCAACTTGTTTTAGGACTTTGCCGATATGAGCTGACTCTGGAATCCGTGCATTCAAGGATTCCAACTTTCTTTTTGTTGTATCTAACAGGACATTAAGATGTTCCAAATTAGCCTCAGCTAAATTCAATTCTTTCATTTTTTGAGATATGATTTTGTTTTCTTGGCGAATTAATCTACGTTCTTTTATCACTTGCGTGCTAAACCAATAACCAGATGCAAGTGTTACGATGACCACAATGGCAAGACATATTCTATCCAACTTTCTTATAGCTATAGGCATGACAAATTATACTTTCGGAATATTACACTCTATTTGAAACTGGATTAGCTTTATTGCTCTCCGATCACCCTGATTGCTTTGTCTGAGTTCAGACTCGGTGGCATGTTTCAAAATCACAGACTCGAACAGAGTCGCACTGGATAGTTGATCGAGAAAATTCCCAAGTTTATCGTTTGAATAAGAAAAACCGGTCAGTATCAAACTGGCCTCAACCGCCTCTTCTTTGCCACCATCTATGACGAGCTGTGTCAGCCAGATAGATTCATTCATAGTGTCAGCAAGCTTTGCGCAAATTTGAAAATAGGGTTCATAATTGGTTACGGGTTCCAGAACTGCTTGATGCTGGCTCAGCCTGTCGAGTTCCTCTTGAATCCGTCTGATTTCCTCAAATTTAGTACCCAGATAAGTACGCATATCAGTTAGCGTAGTCACCGCACGCTTCCTGGGAAGAAAGAAGTGTGTTCGAGAGAAATAGAAGCCCAAAGTCAGTGTAAAAAAGATGACAAGACATCCGGCCCAAAAGCAAAGGTGCCGCAATAAATCTCGCCGAGCAAGAACCTCTCCTGGTATCAAATTGAGTTCTCTTAAAGCCATGTCACCTTTCGCATAGCTAGGCCTAGGGCCAAACCAAATCGAGAACCTTCCGATATGTCCGGTATAATGCTGTCGTCAGATAAATCTATTTTGCTCAAGGGATTCATCAATCTCGCAGGAACATTTAGTCGCCGTTCAAGGTGGCGATCCAGATAGTGAATGGTACTTCCCTGGCCGTAGATGTAAATTCCTTCAAAGCTTTCACCATGTTCCTCTGACCTCGCATAACCGATAACCTGGTGAAATTCATGAACGAGTTCTTCAATATGGGGGTTTATGATCTGGTAGATGGCGCGGTACATGTCCCTCATGTCATCTTGTTCCACCACTTCTCCACCAGAATCGACACTCTTGCTGCACTCCAGACAATCTCCGTGGAAAAGGCCGTATTTCTTAAGAAGAACTGCTGCCTTTTCCTTGTCTTCGCAAAATTCAAGGTTGGCTTGAAGGCTTCTCCGTAGCATTTGGACTCCCCACGGAACATGACGCTGAACCAAAATGCTGTTTCTGGTCACAACGGAAAGCAGGCTTTGCCCACTGCCGATGTTGCACAAGATAGTGGGATTTTGAATGCTTTTGTGAATGTAACTATGGAGTCGGATCAATGAAGAAATACCACTGTCCACCGCTTCAACAGTAAGACCAGCATTTTTCAGCAGGAGAAGATATTGCATCATGTGATCCCTGCGGACTGCATTGATGCTGGCCCTGTACTTATTAGCATCGCCAGAGATGAACGGCGTGAGCGATGGATAATCTATTATGGCTTCTTCCAAGGGAAAATTAATGAAGTCTTTGGATTCTCTTAGGATGGCTTGTTCTATGGTTTCTTCCCTGTGAACCTCAAAGGTTATGGGGAAACTGAGGAGATATTGAGAGGGAAAATGAACCACAGCTCTCCTGCCTCTAAATCTCTTGTCTTTGGCAATTTCCCTTAGCACAGGAATCAACCCATCTCCCCCGTTGAAGATTCCTTGAACTGCCCCCTCGCATTCTCGATGCACGAATCCCCGGGCAACCAGATCCTGCCGGTTCTTCTTAAGTTGGGCCGCGTAAATATTGTTGCTGCCTATGTCAATGCCTACTGGATATATTGCTTTAAGATTCAAGCCAAAGTCCTCCGAATTCTGTTGAGGAAACTTATTCGTCAGCAATTGGCAGAGAGTAACAGTTGCTCTCAGCAAGTTGAGGCCGAGAGATTGTCCTCCAAGTCGATCGTCTGAAATAGGTCAGGGTACATTCAACCACCGTCGGGAAGACATTCGGACTACAATCTCTCCCCACTCGTGGATTCTCTGTGCAAGGCTCATGCCAGGTAGATTGGTTTTATGACCGTTGGCGATTAGAAATCTGGCATCATTGTTGCTTTCGAAATAGCGGACAATAATATCCTTAAATATGCTCGGACTACATACACCATGATCAGTACTGACCGATCGTTGCCGATCTGGCAGCAATATTGCGCTTCAGGGCGCAAGCTGAATCAGGAGACACGGACAGGTTTCACCTTATTGGAGACATTGATCGTTCTGTTGGTGCTGGGCATCGTGGCGATGGTCTCTCTGCCGGCTCTGCATGGAGCTTTGGAGGACTCCCACCTTTCCGGTGCAGCAAGCGAGGTGGTTAACGCCCTCGAATTCGCCCAACTCACCGCCGTAAGTTCCGGTTCAAAGACCCGCGTGACTATCGACGCCGACACGGACACTATCCTGGTTGAGCAGTTCAGGCCCGCCGTCGGCCTGTTGGGTAATGAGACCCAACTGAACGAGAGCGATGTGGAGGGTGGGATATTTGTAGTAATGGGCAATCCGCTGAATCGGGGGACCGACTACAACATAAGTTTTGCAGGTGCGAATCAGTTCGCCGGCGCCGACATCACCTCAGTCGCCTTTGGAACGGGCACTTGGGTTGTATTCGACCCGCAGGGCGCCCCCTCAGACGGCGGTGCGGTCTCCCTGACCGTTGGCAGCCGTCAGGTGGTTGTGAACCTGGATTCGCTGTCTGGGAAAGTTAGCCTGACGGATTAGGTGAAACTGAAAGCAGCTGAAGTGCTGAGGACTGAGGGGCCGGCCGTTTGAGAATACGCTGTGCCTCTGTCATAAGGATTCTGAAATGATCTGGGAGATGAAGTCTTGCAGCCGCGGTTTTACTCTTCTCGAAGCCCTTTTTTGTGTGACAATTCTGGCGCTCATGGTCCTCGGTTTTTCGGCGATATACAATTCGGGCTTCCGGTCCCTCGATGCCCAGGCGGACCGCGTGATGCTCGATAGCCGTCTACGAGGCAGGATGGAGTTCCTCGTGAGTACAAGTTTCGGCGCACTCAGTGACGGCTCTGAGGTGGTCACCATCAAGGGGAATAACCATACGATCACCTGGACCGTGGCGCCGGTGGATCTAAACGGTGACAGTGCAACCGAGCCCAGCGCAAAACAGGTTACCGTTTCAGTGTCCGGGCTTCCCGATCGTTCGCTAACCACCATCCTGGTCGACCACGAAGGGAAGCTGGGCAAGTTATGAAAGCAACGAACGAAAAAGGGCTGACCCTGCTTGAGCTGCTGATCAGCATCGCGATACTGGCGATGGTAGTCGGCGCGGCCACCCTCTTTACTTCCACCAGTATAAACACTCAAAGGCAGGGCACGGCCAGGTCCAAGCTATATCTTGAAGGGTTGCTGGCCATGGAGCGCATGAGCAGCGGCTTACCGGCCTGGCGC
>WTAT01000597.1 GCA_013139415.1 Desulforhopalus sp. | reverse complement strand
GGAACCCTCAAAAGTGTTAGGCGACAGTGGTCTATATCGGCTTTGACCTGAATGGGGGACAGTGAACTGGTTTAAGCGAATCAAAAACTGTTGCCGATTCTTGACCTCTGAGCGCTGTTCATTGTTTGTTGGTTAGGCTCCACCCATTCAGATTCTTTTGAGCTGATGAAGATTTGTATTTATTTATTGTCATGTGTTAACAAGAGCTGAAGAGGTTAAAGCTTTTTGCCTAGGGCAGAAAAATCGTATCGTCTGGTCGAAGTTGAATGTTTTGGCTCAAATCCGTGCCTGATACGATAGCATCATAGTCAACTGTAAAAGTCTTTTCTGTTCCTTCAATTTCTCTGACCAACCTGATATCGGAGCGATCTGCCCATTCGGAAAGGCCCCCAGCAAGAGAGAGTGCCTGAAGAATTGTCATTTCTTTTTGCAGTGTATATTCTCCTGGCTTGTTGATTTTGCCCAAAACGTAAATTTTCTTGCTGCGACTTTCCACCATGGTGACCGAAACCTCAGGGTTCTCCACATAATTCTTGTACCTTCCAATAAGTCGCTCTCGAAGTTCCGCGCAGGTGAGGCCGGCAGCCTTGACATCGTTCACGAGCGGCAGGGAGATCTTACCATCCAAACGAACTGCGCTCTCTTTGGACAATTCGGGCTCCTTCCAAATATTAACGGCCAAAATGTCACCAGGACCGATGACGTAGGGATTGTGAGACATTCTAGCGTGCTGCTCAGTCTCTTGCTGCTCCACTAAAGTCCTTACTGAAGGGACATTCCCCGCGCATGAAACGACGAGCGCACATCCTATAAACAAAGCGGCAATAGTTCTCTGCTTAACCATTTTATTCACCCTTCCAAAAAAGATTTTTTTGAAACAACATCACGCCAACCATTAGCAACGAAGATGAGAACATGATGTCTCCAACTCTATGGCAATGTGCCCTGAGCATGGTCATTGAATACCGTATCTTTCCCGATCATAGATCGATACTCTTCTTTAATCTTGTACTCGTTGATTTTGTTGAGCAGAGCTTTGTAACTTATCCTCAGTAATTCCGCAGTCTTCCGCCGATTCCAACGAGTATGGCACAAAGCATCCAGTATGGCACTGGTCTCAGCCTTACGTGCTGCCTCCTTGCAGAGTTCTTTCAAGCTGCATCTGCCCGAAGAGCTGGACGTGAAAGCTGTAGAACTGGAGGCTGTGGGGCCGTATCCGACTCTACCTTGCTCGGCCGTCGAGGGAGATTGATTCTTAAGCTTTTCCCAGAAGGTTTCCTCATTCCTAAGTACGATGATGCTCTGAATGATGTTTTCTAGTTCGCGGATATTGCCTGGCCAGGAGTACTGGTGGAACAATCCCAGGGTGGTTTCCTTGAGGGTTGCCCTCTCTCTGCCATATCGGGTGGCGTACTTCTCTAGTAAATGATCGGTCAGGGCCCGTATGTCCTCTTTGCGCTCCCGCATGGGTGGCAGGTGGATTCTCACCACATTGAGCCGGTAGTAGAGATCCGATCTGAAAGATCCTTCCGAAACCATCCGGGTCAGACTTGCGTTGGTGACTGCAAACACCCTGACATCAATTTTTGTAGTTGTAGTGCTCCCCAGAGCGCTCAATTCGTTGTCTTCAAGGACCTGAAGAAGTTTGGCCTGCATTGGCAGTGGCACTTCGCCAATTTCATCTAGAAGCAGTGAGCCCCGGTGAGCAAGTTTGAATTTCCCCGGCTTTTGTTGCCAGGCACCGGTAAAGGCACCCTTCTCAAAACCGAACAACTCGCTCTCGAGGAGGTTGGTTGGCAGGGCGGCACTATTAACCTTGATAAAAGGGTTATCGGCACGAGAGGAAAGCAGGTGAATGGCTCGCGCCACCAGTTCCTTCCCTGTGCCGCTCTCGCCTGTGATGAGTATGGTAACGTCGGATTTGCTCAGGCGGAGTACGTGTTCTTTAACCCTCAGCATGGCAGGACTTTCACCAATGATGATATCCTTTACTTCTTGATAACGCGAGTTCTGCCGACCATTTGTCAGTCTTTTTATGGTCAGTTTTAACTCTTTGGGTTTGAACGTAGATGGAATGGTGGCGAAATTCGCACTGGAATGATTTACTCTCTCTCGTGGTGTGTCCTTGCCATCACGAATCACTAAGATAGGTATCCCATTTTTGTTTTCTCGAACAATCTTGACAAAATCTTTTACTTCTTCTGTATCGTTACATGAACCCAGAAGTACCAGGTCAGGATTTTGGTGACACATGTCGTCCAAAAGGTCAGTCTTCCTTTGCAGGGCATGTGGCTGAAAACCCATTATTTCTATAAGCTGGGCAAGGTAGTCCCGCGTGGTCGGGGCATCTTCAACGATTAGAATCTTTTTGGGTTCCATCAAGAGTGGTTTGTCCGCTTTCGCGCTCTCACCGGCCTCCAGATCTGGGAATGACCTGTTGGTGGGTTATGCCTGGGACTAGCCAAGCAATTGAGCTGTTTCGGTTTGTCGGCTCCATATGAGCAAAGTTGATGCCAAATTCTGGCAGTGCACTTGGTCGTCGTAGCCAAGGGAGAAGTAACCCACCGAGGCTAAAAGGAATTTAGCAAAAGAAAAAATCGAGAAGCTGGATAGCTGGAGTAAGGGCCGTTGCCTAATCCAGCCCTGCCCTTGAGTCCTGGTGAGAAAATATCAGTGAAAGTCTAGGTGAGAGTTTTACTAAATATTTTAGTGAGATAGGCGAGTATGGAGTAAGCGACAGGCCTGAGGAATCCCTAGATCGCTGAGCAGAAAAAGCCAAGCCATGACAAAATAAAAAGAAAAGCAGTATGAGGGAAAAAGTTTGTCACACATGTGAAAAAGAATACCCACGGAGAGAAAATAGATTCCCTCAAAGTTCAGGAGCCAAGACGTAGGTACCTGCAGGTACACTTAGTCTCTTGCCTTGGAGCTGCGACCACAAATCAACTCTTTAGCTTCCAAGGTGAACTGGAAATTTGTCAAGTTTATAAATTACTTAACTACTACATGAGAGAAATATCTACAAGGAAATAAAGGGGAAGTAGGGGTAGGTAATGAACCGTCACTCGACTTCTTGGAAAGAAATCCAGGTGAGCTTATCTCCAGAAATTTTTCTTTACTCGACTCTCTCAAATTGTTTCAGTGTTTTAGCAAATTGAAGTGCGACCTCACAATTTGCCAAATCAAGCCTAGCTACCACCGCCTTGCCTTGTAGGCCAATCGTTACGTCCTGACCGGAGAAAGTAGGTGGAATAAAGATGGTAACGAGAACCATATCCTGGAGTTTTAATGGGTGCCATTCTTTGGTTGCGATAAGGCTCCCTTCCTGGCTTACATTTCTCGTCACTCCCTCAATAGACGAATCCAATCCTTTTCTATTAAGTGTGGCTTGAAAATTGAGATTCAGTCTTTCGTGCTTTCTGTCGTTACTAAATTTTATCATACCTTGAATGTCCTATGGTAGAGGGCGCCGGCAGGCAGGTAACATTCACGTTTTGTTGCTAGGAGCAATTGTTATGCCATCATTTTAACGCACTGATATGATTACAATTTATCCTTAGAATTTGTCCGGAACGAATAGTTGAATGTAAATTTTCTCGGCACTTTTCGAATAGCTTTTCTGCAAGTACACGTAATAGACACGTATTACCAATATAGCTTTCCTTGAATATTTAAACCATATCTCTAAAAGAGAGCAGCAAACAGTAATCACACAAAGAGCCGTTCTCCCTGTCGAGATTTCTTACATGACATGCTGATGATCATCAATAATACTATCAGAATCTTCGTGGCTAGTGAGGTCTTAACCAGAATGTAGCTGATACCTACCAGAGGCATGAGCAGGACACGGACAATCGGTTTCAGCCAGTCGTGCTCTCTGATGTAATCAG
>WTAT01000474.1 GCA_013139415.1 Desulforhopalus sp. | reverse complement strand
ATACCGGATTGATGGTGGCAGGCTGGTTATTTTTGTATTGGACGCCGGCCCACGTGGAGGTATTTACAAATGAGCGCACAAATTATTCAGAAAGATGGCAAGGCAGAGTTTGCCGTGGTCCCCATCGAGGAATACAACCGTCTGCTTTTGATGGCAGAGGATTTTAATGATTTGGTGGCCTACGACAAGGCAATAGCAGAACTAGGGTCTGGTGAGGATGAGGCTATCCCTGCTGAAATGGTTGCACGCCTGGTAGCAGGTGATGAGCATCCGCTCAAGGTATGGCGCGAGTTTCGTGGTATGACCCAGGCCGGGCTTGCTGACCAGGCGGGTGTTTCACAAGGGCAAGTAGCCTTGATTGAGGGTGGGAAACGACAGGGAACGGTTGATGTTTTAAAGGACTTGGCCAAGGTATTGAGCATTGATTTGGATGACTTGGTTTAGTCTCATAGGAAAATAACCTGACCCGAAGCTATCCTAGCGTACTCACTGTGGAATCAAAAGAGAGCAGATAGTGGGTCCTGCTTGTATCATTGGTGAGTTTATTTGTCTCACGAGAGGAAGCCCGGATTATGGGTTTAACAACAGGCAGGGTGCTGAAAAAGCGTGCGGGAGTTTTGCGGGAGTGAGTGCAGCACTGTTATGCACGGTGCTGCATTTTAGGCAACGGATGCCCCGATATTATGTGATAAAAATCAATTAGATAGGCTTTGATTGTGCACTTTAAACAGGTTGTGTTGCTTTCAGCAAGAAAAGAGCTTGCGCTGATATTTATGTGTTTTTTAACCAATTGAATTAAAAGAAGTTAATACGTTAAAATTCACAGATTCTTGAACATCAGGCAATAGATTGCTGCGTGCTCATATTTACCTGTGTTAAGTGCCTAATCACAAGTTACTGAGATATTCCGTTAAACATGTTGACAATAAATAACAACAGTGTTTACAATCAACAACTCAGATGTTTACAATAATTTCAAAGAAAACACTTTGAGCGCCACCCCTACAATGCGCAGTCTTGAGATTCGTCGGTATCTACTCAGACAGATACCATCACATCCCTTTGATGCCATTATTGTAACAGCCAAACATTTTGGGCTATCCCGTCAGGCTATCAGCCGGCACATGCGTGCCTTGATAGAAGATGGCTCTGTAAATGCTGAAGGGCACACCAAAAGCAGGCGTTATACGTTAACACTTAAGACGGTATCAGAATGGCGGGCACCCCTGTTGGATCTAAAGGAAGATTTTGTATGGAGAGAAAGAGTCTTACCTTTATTTACGAATCACCCAGACAACATTAAAGATATTTGGGAATACGGTTTTACCGAGATGCTCAACAACGCAATTGACCATTCCGGTGGTCAAGAAGTCAGTATTGAGATCATGTCATCTCCTGTATCACATATTATTATGATCGCAGATGATGGCATTGGTATCTTCCGTAAGATTAAGAATGCCTGCAACCTGGATGATGAGAGGCATGCAGTACTGGAATTAGCAAAAGGAAAATTCACAACTGATCCCGAGAATCATACTGGAGAAGGAATTTTCTTTACTTCCCGCTGTTTCGATTTGTTTAACATTTTTTCAGGTGTTGTCTACTTTAATCATGATGAGCGGATTAATGATGAACACTGGATTTTTGAGACTGAAAGGCCGTCTAAAGGTACAACCGTCATATTAGAACTTACAAATGATTCCGATAGACAGCTAGAGGATATTTTTGAGCAATTTGCATCGGAAGATGGAGACTATGCATTTAACAAAACTGTGGTTCCAGTCAATCTTCTAAGGCATGGAAAAGAAAATCTCGTTTCCAGATCGCAAGCAAAGCGCCTGATGACTCGGGTTGAAATATTTAAAACTGTGGTACTGGACTTTCATGAAATCGACAAAGTTGGACAGGCTTTTGCAGACGAAATATTCAGAGTTTTTGTAAACCGCCATCCGAATGTGAACATAGTACCTGTTAGAGCTAATATTAATGTTAGACGCATGATTCGTCGGGCACGGGCGATAGTAAATAACAACTAGTGTGGCCACCATAAATATCGTACATATTTGAGAGTGACCAAAATAATTGATGGGCACTTTCCGTCAAGAGCCCAGAAAACAGTACTTGAATGGCATGCACTTCATAAGCAAGAATTAATGGAGGATTGGAGCCTCGCGGAGCAGAGAAAACCGCTAAGGAAGATCGAACCCCTGGAGTAGAACTATGGTCCCGAAGCTGAAAGAAGCAAAATACATCAACGCCTACACAATTGGTTGAGGTTCGAGGACGGCCTCGAGGGTGAGGTGGATCTTGAATCGGAGTTGTGGGGGGAAGTCTTTGAGCCAATCAAAGACAAGGAGGAGTTCAAGGCGTTTCGCCTCAATACAGAACTCAATACCATCGCTTGGCCTAGTGGCGCCGACTTTGCGCCAGAATTCCTGTATCAGTCCATCTCCGCATAACACAGCCGTTATGTGCTGTTTATCATGTTCGTTTGAAGTGGCTTATTTGAGCAGGAATTAGCGTTCACGTTCGACCAGAATAGATATTCACCCTGGACATGAATATACAATCAGGCATAACATCCTGATTGCAATTAAACTGCAAATGATGTCGTGGCATTTATCAGTCAGTCTTTAGAAAAATGCGTATCCAGCTT
>WTAT01000290.1 GCA_013139415.1 Desulforhopalus sp. | reverse complement strand
TCCATAAAATTCTGCATCCAATATTTCTGGAAATCCATGGCCACTTTCACAACCAGACGAAGATTTGAACTTACCAGTCGATATGCCGCATCCTGATCACCGTCCTCGCGGAACCGTACAGCCAGCTCGTCAGTCTCTTCTCTTGTTAACAGTTCATATTGACTAATTTCCTGCAGATAGCGGTGGAGAGCCGGATTACTGAGGGCAGGTACATTTTCCTCGTCTGATACTGAAACCAGAGGATTCTCGTATGCTTCGTCAATTCCCCTACTCTTTGAATCAAGCACCTTATCCACGGAATCTATTTCTTTATCAGGGTCGATTATAGTGTTTTTGCTCATTTATTTGTCTCTCCGGTAAAATATACCCAGAAATTTTAGAAAGATTATGATATTACTCTACTAAGATTAAAGTGCAATCATATTGTGCCGGACAAAAGGGTAAATTCGTTCGACATCTTACTATTATCTTACCTCATGTAGCGCACAACAAGTAGAAAATTCTATTTTATTAGTTACCAGGATATGATAAATACCATGGTTTCGGGTACAGAACCCGTGTCACTGGATGCAACCTGTTTCTTCACGACCCACCCCAAAACACAAAATTATGAATAACATCAGAAACTTCAGCATAATCGCACACATTGATCACGGCAAATCTACTCTTGCTGACCGTATGATCCAATTTTGTGACCTCGTAACCGCCAGGGAGTTCAAGGACCAAATTCTGGATAGCATGGATATCGAAAGGGAAAGGGGAATCACAATCAAAAGTCAGACGATTTGTCTCCCCTATACCGCCAAAGACGGGAAACTCTATGAGCTCAACCTCGTCGACACCCCCGGCCATGTCGATTTCAGCTATGAGGTATCGAGGGCTCTCAGTTCCTGCGAAGGTGCGCTGCTCCTCATTGACGCAGCCCAGGGAGTCGAGGCCCAGACCCTTGCCAATCTGTATTTGGCTATGGAAAACGATCTCGAGATCATCCCGGTGATTAATAAAATTGACCTTCCCTCTGCAGAACCGGAGCAAATCGCCCTGCAAATTGACGAGGATCTCGGCCTCGACAGTGACCTGGTACAGTTCTGTTCCGCCAAGACTGGTGTTGGGATTGAGGATATTTTCGAAGCTATCGTGGCACATGTCCCCCCTCCAGAAGGCGACCCGAGTGATCCCTTGCAGGCCCTAATATTCGACGCTGACTACGATCCTTTTCGGGGCACCATCATCTCTGTCAGAATTATCAACGGTACCATAAAGCCTGGTGATATCATTCGATTTATGGCCAATGGTAAAGAATACAAAGTCGACGAAGTCGGGCTCTTCAAGTTAAAACGTGAACCAGAAAAACACCTTTCCGCTGGTCAGGTAGGGTATATTTTGGCCGGCATTAAGACTGTTGAAGATACCCGACCAGGCGACACCATTACCTTATGTGACCGACCAGCGGCGGAACCGCTTCCAGGATTTAGAGAAGTGCAACAGGTCGTTTTTTCATCAATCTACCCCATCAGCACCGATGAATACGAAGACCTGGCAGCAGCACTTGAAAAGCTCAAGCTCAACGATGCGGCTCTTACCTTTGAAAAAGACTCGTCTGCTGCCCTCGGCTTCGGTTTTAGATGTGGCTTTCTCGGATTACTCCACCTTGAGGTCATCCAGGAACGTCTCGAACGGGAGTTCGACATCTCCCTGATCCTTACAGTTCCCTCGGTACAATATATTTTTCATCTGACAGATGGCTCCATCAATCGCGTTGATAATCCCGCACATTTCCCAAATCCGACTCACCTACAGAAAATAGAAGAGCCCTATATTAAAGCAACCATCCTGATGCCCGAAAAATATATGGGTACGGTAATGACGCTTTGCATGGAACGGCGAGGAGAAAATACCACCTTTCATTATCCCATGCCGGGCAGAATCGAATTACAATGCGAACTTCCATTGGCAGAGGTCATTTATGATTTTTATGATCGCCTTAAATCGGTGACACAGGGGTATGGTTCATTCGATTACGAAATGCTCGATTACCGGAGAAGCGATCTCGTAAAACTCGATATTCTGGTAAATAGTGAACCTGTTGATGCCTTGTCCCAGCTGGTTCATAGAAGCAGCTCCAGGGCCAGAGGTCTCCATGCCTGTGAAATGCTCAAGCTGGAAATTCCCAGACAAATGTTTAAAATTGCTATACAAGCCGCAATAGGCGGTACAGTAATTGCCAGAACAACGGTATCTGCCCTGAGAAAAGGTGTGACCGCCAAATGTTACGGTGGAGATATTTCCCGTAAGCGAAAACTGCTCGAAAAACAAAAGGCAGGAAAGAAACGAATGAAAACTGTTGGTAATGTTGATATCCCGCAGACTGCTTTTCTGGCTGTGCTGAAATCGGATCAATAACCAGCTGACCCCGGTAAACGGGAAAATAAGCCGGGACTCTTTTTAGTACCCCCTTGAGGGGTGTTCTTTTCAATACCCCCTCGAGGGGTGCTCTTCTTAGTGCCCCTCAGGTAAGCGACAGACTCCGAGGGGACATTGAAC
>WTAT01000266.1 GCA_013139415.1 Desulforhopalus sp. | reverse complement strand
CCACAAGGGGGTATTGAACTGAATGACAGGCTTTCAGGAGTACTCAGTTCAGTGCCCCCTTGAGGGGTAAGGCACTAACCCCGGTAAACGGGAAAGTAAGCCGGGATAAGTGCCTTGGTGGTATCTTTAAGTTTATAATTTTAATACACTCTCCAGATTTCTTGTTTTTTGTGACAGGCTTTCTGGGGTAAGGCACTAATTATTCTCTATTACCCTACAGCTGACGATTGTCGATGACCCTTGAGCCCTTGCCGTTAAAACGTTCAAGAGATCGCTCTTCGACAAGCTTAATCTGTACGCCAATACCCAATTCAGAGGCAAGCCGTTTTTTGATACCATCCACCAGCGCCCGCTGTTTTTTCATTTCATCAAAGAAAATCGATTCAACAACCTCAACCATGACGGTGAGCTTGTCCTCATTATTTTCGCGATCAACAATCAATCGATAGTGGGGTTCGGTTCCTTCCATTTCAAAAAGGACTGCTTCGATCTGGGTCGGAAAGACATTGACCCCCTTGATGATCAACATATCGTCGGAGCGCCCCATTATCCGACTCATCCTCATAGAAGTTCGGCCGCAGGGACAGGTTTCGGGGATTAAATGGCTTAGATCACGGGTACGGTAGCGTATTACGGGGAAAGCCTCTTTAGTAAGGGTGGTGATCACAACCTCCCCTACCTCCCCAGGAGCAACAGGATCGAGGGTGTCAGGATCAAGTATTTCAACGAGAAAATGGTCTTCATTCACATGCAGGCCATTGCACTCCTGACACTCCCCGGCAACGCCCGGCCCCATAACTTCAGACAAGCCATAATTATCAGTTGCCCGTATTCCCAAGCGCTCGTTGATTTCAAACCTCATTGCCTCAGACCAGGGCTCAGCACCGAATAAGCCGTAACGCAGGGACAATCCATTAGGATTAATCCCCATATCCATCATCACATCGGCCATCTTCAGGGCATAGGAGGGAGTACAGACCAGAGCAGTGGTTTTAAAATCCTGCATGATCTGGATCTGTCGCTTGGTATTGCCTGAGGAAATGGGGATAACCGAGGCCCCTAACCTTTCCGCCCCATAATGCAGGCCAAAACCACCAGTAAAAAGACCATAACCAAAGGCGATCTGGATGACATCATCGGGAGTCACTCCAGCACCGCAGAGGACCCTGGCCACAAGATCTGACCAGGTATTGATGTCATTCTTACTGTAACCGACAACCGTTGCCATACCGGTGGTGCCTGAAGAAGAATGCACTCGCACAACATCTCTCAATGGTACGGCAAAAAGTCCGTAGGGGTAATTATCGCGCAGATCCTGCTTCAGGGTAAACGGATAATCCCGCAAATCATCAAGTGAGGTAATCTTTTCCGGGTCAAGTTTCAACTCGTTGAATTTATTCCTGTAAAACGGCACATTGGTTCCGACCCTTTTCAGGGTGTTTTTCAACCTGTCAAGCTGCAGTTTTGCGAGATCCGGACGGGGTAGACACTCTGCTTCTTTTTGCCAGTACATTCGTCGTTTATGGTTAAGATTGACAGTTAATCCCTTGCACATATGTTGCAAAAATGTACAGGAACTGATTTGCTGATTAACCCAGGTAAACTGGAAGAAAGCCAGGGCTCTTTTCAGTACCCCTCAGGGGGGTATTGAACTGAATGACAGGCTTTCAGGAGTACTCAGTTCAGTGCCCCCTTGAGGGGTAAGGCACTAAAGAGCGCAAATCTGCTCTCTCGATAAAATCGTAAACCCGCCCTTTTGCAGGGTGGCAATTGCCTCTTCCATCTTTTCAAAGCGGAAAATCAGCACCGCATTTTCCGCCGTTTTATTGACAAAGGCGTACATATATTCAATGTTGATATTATCAATTGTCAGACACTTTAATACCTTCGCCAACCCTCCGGTCTTATCCTCAACCTCGACAGCGATAACATTGGTCTTACCGACAGTAAAACCATTTTCTTTCAGTACTGATTTTGCCATTTCGACATTGTCGACAATCAGTCGCAAAATACCAAAATCAGCAGTATCGGCCACGGAAAGGGCACGGATATTAATATTATTTTCTGCAAGAACAGCAGTAATATCCGCCAATCGACCCGATTTATTTTCGAGAAATACGGCAATTTGTTCTACCAGCATGTCAACCTCCCTCAGATTTTACGCTTATCGATAACCCGCTGCGCCTTGCCTTCACTGCGCTGGATAGTCTTCGGTTCAACCAGTTTCACCTTAGAGCTGACTCCGAGCAGATCTTTAATTTCCTTCTGGATATGTTTCGTCAGATTCTCAAGCACCCTGATCTCATCGGAGAAGACGCCTTCGCTGACCTCGACCTGAACCTGCATGGTATCCAGATTTCCTTCCCGATCAACAACGATCTGATAATGGGGTTCAACACCGTCAACACCCATAAGTACATGTTCGACCTGGGATGGAAAAACATTAACCCCCCGGATAATCAACATATCATCCGTCCTTCCGGTCACTTTCTCCATACGAACGAGGGTGCGGCCACACTCACAGGGCTCGTAGAAAAGCCTGGAAATATCCTTGGTCCGGTAGCGGATAAGAGGAAAAGCCTCTTTGGTGAGGGTGGTGAAGACCAGCTCCCCTTTCTCACCCGGCGGCAACACCTCTCCGGTCTCAGGATCGACGATCTCCGGCAGAAAGTGATCTTCGAAAATATGCATTCCCCGGGTTGTGTGCAGACACTCCTGGGCAACACCCGGCCCCATTACCTCGGAGAGCCCATAAATATCGGTGGCCTTAAGGTTCAACTTACGCTCAACTTCTTCCCGCATATTCTCACTCCACGGTTCGGCCCCGAAAATACCCACCCGCAGGGAGAGGGATTTTGGATCAACATCAAGGGCATCCATGGCCTCGGCAAGATTAAGAGCATAAGAAGGGGTGGAAAGCAAAACAGTGGAGCCAAAATCCTTCATGATGTTAATCTGCCTTTTGGAGTTACCGCCGGATACCGGAATAACGGTTGCCCCGAGCCGCTCGATTCCGTAATGGGCTCCGAGACCTCCGGTAAACAAGCCATAGCCATAGGCGTTATGCACCATGTCACCTTTGCTGGCGCCTGCACAACAAAGTGCTCTTGCCATAACACCCGACCAGGTTTGGATATCTTTTGCGGTGTAACCAACAACGGTTGATTTCCCAGTAGTCCCTGAAGATGCGTGCACCCGCACCACCTCATCTAAGGGCACAGTAAAAAGCCCGAAGGGATAGTTGTCCCGCAGATCATCTTTGACGGTAAAAGGCAGCTTGGTCAAGTCTGCAAGCGTCTTAATATCATCAGGCTTGACCCCAGCTTCATCCATCTTGCGGCGATAGGGCTCTACTGTCCGATACACCCGGGCAACCAGATGCTGCAATCGTCGCAACTGGATGGATTCCAGACCCACCCGGGGCAATGTCTCAATTTCTTCTTCCCAATATGTTACTGACATCTCGTATCCCCTTACTTATTCGCTAACTTTTCGTCCCGCCGCAAATGCCTGCAGATTGACATCCCTGAATCGTTCCGGCACCCGAGTTCGGATTACCTCTTCGTATATGGCTGGGTCAATAGGTAAAAATGTGGACAGCGCCCCCACCATGACCACATTGGCCGTCTTTATCTCACCGACTTCTTTTGCAATATCAAAAGCATCCACCGGAACGACTACGATATCCCGCTCAATTAAATGATTAAGAACATCTTTTGGATATTCAGCCTGGCCGGTGGCAACTGATGGTGGCAGGATCTTTTGGGTGTTAACGATCACCTTACTTCCTTTGTGAAGGAAGGGAAGATAACGAACCGCCTCCATCATTTCAAAAGCCATCTGGATATCGGCGCAGCCGGGCTCGATGAGAGGAGAATAGACCTTTTTCCCGTAACGCAATTGAGCAGTAACAGAACCGCCACGCTGGGCCATTCCGTGAACTTCACTTTTCTTGGCATCATATCCTGCAGACAGCAAGGCGTAGACTGTTATCTCACTGGCCAGCAGGATGCCCTGACCACCAACCCCCGAAAAGAGGATATTTCCTGTATCTTCCATTATTTCCCCTCTCCTCTGGTGATGGCGTTGAATTTACAGAGCGATGCACACTGTCCGCAGTCATTACAGAGAATCTCATCTATCTTGGAAATTCCTTTCTGCTTTTTCCGATAGCCGCGCTCTTCAGCCTCACCTTCAGCAAAAGGCGTCCAGCTGATTGCCGGACAACCAAGACGAATACAGGACATGCAACCAACACAGTTTTCCTGATTGGTGAAATAAGAAACCGGCTTGCGTTCTTTCATCTCAGGCAGCAGCACACAGGGCGCCTCGGAGATGACCACAGAAGGTTCCTTAAGTTCCACAGCTTCCTTCAAGACCTTCCGGGTTTCCACCACGTCGTGGGGATTAACTTTATAGACGTGTTTAACCCCCACTGCCCGACACAACGCCTCCATATCCAGACGACTTGCCGCCTCGCCTTTGATATTGTAGCCGGTTGTTGGGTTATGCTGCTGCCCGGTCATGGCGGTGATACTGTTATCGAGGATAATAAGGGTTGAGGCGGAATTATTATACACCGTATTGATAAGACCGGTGATGCCGGAATGGATAAAAGTCGAGTCGCCGATAACCGAAACAACCTGATTATGGCTATCCCCACCAAGGGCCTTGGCCATTCCATGGGCGATCGGTACCGAAGCCCCCATACAGACACAGGAATCCATGGCCGACAGCGGCGGCAGAAAACCAAGGGTATAACAACCAATATCCCCGGAAACAAACACCTTCATCCGTGAGAGGTTGAAGAAAATCCCTCGATGGGGGCAACCGGCACACATATTCGGCGGTCGTTGGGGTAATTCCACCGGCTTAAATAACTCCGGCCCGGAATCAGGATCGATCGACTGCCGCACAATGGCGGTATTCAACTCTCCCTGATTGGGGATACAGTCCTTGCCGCGACAGTCAATACCCATTGCTTTAATATGAGTTTCCAGAAAAGGATCAAGTTCTTCCACAATGAAAAGTTCATCAACCATTGAGGCAAAATCCCGGATCTTTTTTTCAGGCAATGGCCAGCACATGCCCAGCTTCAGAACGGTGGCCTCGGGAAAAGCTTCCTTAACATAGAGATAGGAAACTCCGGAAGTGATAAAACCTCTCTTAGTATCACCCTCCTCCACTCGGTTAAATGTGGCGGTTTCGGCAAGTTCCCGACATTTTTCCATACGCTCTTCGACAACGACCCGGCGCTTACGGGCGATAGCCGGCAGCATAACCAATTTCCCCGGTATCTTTTTAATGCCGCAGGCTGCATGGGAACTATTAATTTCCCCCTTTTCCACTACCCCTTTTACATGGGAAACGCGGGTGGTGATGCGCAACATGACCGGGGTATCAAGATCCTCACTGAGGTCAAAGGCCAATTTCACCAGTTCCTTGGCTTCACTGGGGTCGGAAGGCTCCAGCATCGGCATTTTAGCGGCAAAGGCATAATTTCTATTATCCTGCTCATTCTGTGAAGAGTGCATTTCCGGATCATCGGCACTCACCAGCACCAGGCCACCGCAAACACCGGTATAAGAAGCGGTAAAAAGAGGATCAGCCGCCACATTGACACCGACATGTTTCATAGTGGCAAGAGCCCTGGCCCCCGCAAAAGAAGCACCGAGGGCAACCTCCAACCCAACTTTTTCATTAGGTGCCCATTCAGTATAAACCCCCTCATACTTTGAGAGGTTTTCCATTATCTCTGTTGAAGGCGTTCCGGGATAACCGGAGGCAACCTTTACCCCAGCCTCATAGACGCCAAGGGCAATAGCTTCATTGCCGGACATCCAGAGCGCGTTGTTATTAATTTTTGTCACAGTTTCTCCTGATAAATAGAAATCATATCCTGTGGATTTTCGGCTGTACGCCCATCTCAAGAAGGGCGTTGTTTACCTTAAAATAACAGAGCAAAGTACTCTGAAACTCTGTGAACAGGCAAGTATTTTTTTGCCTCCCAGAAAACCACAGTCGGCCTGCCCCGTCAACATGTTGGTGCAGAGTATCTCCTTTCACATTGGTATTAGAGCTTCGTATGCTTCGTCTTTACTTTGACAACCCGGAACACCTCCATATATTATAGGAAAATTTACAGAAATTTGTTTCTATTGTGCAACTAACCATAATTCTGAAGATATGCTTTCAGACCGTTTTCAGAGAGGGAGACACCATGTATATTGGCAGAATCATGCACACTGACCTTATCACCGTATCACCACAAACCACTCTCGTTGAAGCACAAGAACTGGTGGAAAAAAAACAAATAGGTCACCTTCTGGTGGTCAATGACAAGAAAAAGCTGGTTGGCATTGTCTCCGACCGGGACCTCAAACAATACTGGGCCTCCCCGGCCACCTCGCTTTCCAAAAATGAACTGAATTATCTTTTGCAGAAGGTCCTGGTTTCCATGGTTATGATTAAAACGGTGGTAACGGTTCACACCAACACCACAATTGAACGGGCAGCACTCGTCATGCAGCAAAACCGAATCAGCGCCCTGCCGGTAATGGAGAACGATGAACTGGCGGGCATCATCACCAGCACCGATGTTATGGGCGTTCTGCTCCAGGCCATAGGAATAAGTGACGACAGCATCCGGCTCAGTATCTTTGTTAAAGACAGCATCGGCAAACTTGCCGAAGTTGCTGCAAGTTTAAGAGACGCTGGGGTAAACATCCAGAGCCTGTTTTGTTCGCCGGAATCAAAATATGAGGGGATAACCCAGATGGTTCTCAGGGTTAACAGTCAGGATGGGGACAAGGCTATTGCCGCCTTAAGCGCTAAGGGTTTTAAAGTAAAAAGTAAATATGAAAAGGATATCAGTCCTTTTATCCCGGCCTGATAGCTGCCCAAAACAGACCTGACTCTAAGAACCAGGGCCAAAATGCCATAGCAAATCGTTTCATCCGTGCAGAATGGATGAAACGATTACCACAGAACAATCA
The DNA here is from genome assembly GCA_013139415.1 of Desulforhopalus sp. Lineage (GTDB taxonomy): Bacteria > Desulfobacterota > Desulfobulbia > Desulfobulbales > Desulfocapsaceae > Desulforhopalus_A. The sequence continues at coordinate 7,593 of WTAT01000266.1, read as the reverse complement.
GCCCCGCGCTCCAAAGACCAGCTTGCCACCAAGATGGCCTGCAAGGCCCACAACAGCAAGCATACCCGCTGCAATCCCCAGGTAAATTAACCTTGTCGGAGAGCCTTCCGCCATAACTCCAGGATCGAGCAAACGCCAGAATACCAAGACATTTACCAGCGCCAGCACAGTCAGGCTACAAATTATTTTTATTATAAAGATCGCTGTCTTGATCCCCTTATACCGCTTCTGCCATTCAATGAAACCAGTCAGCAGAACCATCGGCAGCATGAGCAGTACAAAGATCAGGTTATAATATGCCGCCGTTTCCAGCGAGACTATATTGAAATAGACAGAAAGTCCCAGAAACACGACGACCGCCGGTAAGATCCCATTGGGGAAATGGGTAGTGATCGGATGAAGATGCAGTTTTAATGAGAGTTTGGCAAATTTATCAAAGAGAGAGGAGGACTTTTTCTGGTCCTTCTCCGTAAGATGCACCATGGCAGGATCGACTTCCTCAATATTAATCTTTCCCAAAGCCTTACCATCAGCATCGATTTCCACGAACATTTTTTTCGGGGCTTCGCAAATCGGGCATATTTCCGGCGGTTCTTCACCGGTGTGCACATAACCACAGACACTGCACCGCCATATTTTCACAGCAATGGTCACAGGCTCCACGGCATCAACACTTCCGGGCTCAGCTGACTCAGCAGCAGTCACAGGCTCCGTTGTATCAGCAGTCACAGGCTCCGCTGTATCAGTGCTCACAGCTTCGACGGCATCTGTTTCTTCTTCCGTCTCTTTTATAAACATCTGGCCCGGAGCCTCACAAACAGGACACTTCTCTGGTGGCTCTTCTTCTTTGTGAGTATAACCACAGACACCACACTCCCAGTCACTCATATTTCGCACCTCAAAGTTTAAAGAATTATATATTGATAACGTCCTTTCTTATTACGAAAAATTGGCGGGAAGATCAAGAGCATAAAAATGAATTCAGCCGGAAGACAACATCATAGAAGGGCTGTACAGGATGACAGCGGGGAGAGGTTGGGCAAATTAATTCTGCCAGATCTATGAGCCCGTTGATTTACGGCCTTTTCGCCGGTCATTTTTTCACGATGGCGCTGATTTCAACACGTCTGTTCATCATACGCCCTTGTTCTGTATCATTTCTGTCTACCGGATTTTTGTTTCCAAACCCCTGTGCTCTCAATTGTTCAGGAGGCAAGTCTTGTCCCATGAGAAAACTCTTCACCATGGCGGCCCTAAAATCAGATAGTCTCCTGTTATAAACTGCATCACCTGTTGAGTCGGTGTAACCGGAGATATTGACAGTTGCCCCTGGGTGTAGCTTTAAAACTCTGGCGAATTCTTTCATCCTTTCGATATCGGCAACACTAAATAAATTTGAATCGTGTTTAAATCGTATTACCAGGGCTCCTTTGGGTAAGGGAAAGTTTGGCTTTTCGAGATACTTGTCAGAAGAATCTTTTTCCATGCTCTCGGCGAGAATCACAGGTTGAACATTTACCTGCTCAACTACAACAGCTTCAACGTTTTCCTCTTCTACCTCTGGGGGGAGTGTTTTGGTTAGTTCTGGTATTACGGGTTCGGTATCTTCCTTACCTAACCGTGCTGAGTGATTCTCTTCTTTGCTCTTTTCACTGAGCGTCACTGTGGCGGATACAGTTTGTTTTTTCTTCTCTGCGGTAATAGCAGTTTTTACAGGTAATGGGCTATCAGGAGCAGAGAGAGATTTTAGACCATCTTTGTTGTCAGGTAAAACTTTTTTCCCCTGGAGCTCTGGTTGAACAGTATTGCCGGAAGTCTCAAGAGTACTCGAACCCATTTTATCTTGAATCGAAGTCAAGTAAGCAGTGGCCTCTTTATAGGTTGTATCTGTGTAATAAAGAAATAAAAAGCAAAAAAATATCAGCGCTAAAAAAATCGAAAACACACCACCAATTGACCTGAAAAAGGGCACCTTCATCGTATTACCGACTGGAAAAACTTGCGCTAAACGACTGGGTTGACCTGGTTGATCTAATTGATCACTGGATTGCTCTGATATACCAGACGTTGAGATATCAGCCGGCTGTGCTGGGATATCAACGTCATGATGTTCTCCTCTTCTATGTTCAGGTATCTGTAGTTCATTTGCAGAATCCTTAACCATTGAACCTGTAATCGTTTTTTTGTCGTCAGCATATCCGCTCATCATGCAATGATCACAGATTATGTTGATTCTTCTGGGAAAGCCCTCAGAAAAAGCATAGATCGCTCTAACAGCAGCTTTGTTAAAGATTTCTTCCGTCGTCCCGGCAATTTTCAATCGATGCCTAATGTATTCTCCGGTTTCTGCGACTGTTAGTGGGTCGATATAGTAATTTAACGTTATCCGCTGGGCTATAGCTCTGTTCTCAGGACGCCTTATTAAGGCGTTGAATTCGTATTGACCAACAAGAAAAATATTTAATAAAGGGTTGCTGTCTTTTGTTACAATATTTGACAGGAGACGTATTTCCTCCAACAATTCCTGAGTCAAAAGCTGGCACTCATCAATGATGAGAAGTACCTTCTTATTATTTTCATAGGCCTCGTTCAAAAACCGGGAGAAACCTGATAAAAATTTCCCTTTACTGTCAAAATCATCTTCATTACCAAAAGCTGCACTGATATAATTGAAGAAATCTAATTTATCCAGACTCGGATCAGGGACCGAGGCATAAATCACGTCCTCGTCCAGACTCCCAATCAAGGTATTAATAAGTGTCGTTTTTCCTGTACCCACATCACCCGTCAAAAGCAGGAAACCCTTATTATCAAGAATACCATATCTCAAAGTTGCCAAAGCCTCTTTATGTTTCTCCCCAAGCCACATAAAAGAAACATCCGAGGATATTTGAAAGGGCTTAATCCTTAAGCCATAATGTGCAGTATACATAGTTTTGTTTATGTCAGATTTTTTGTTTTATCTCAGATTTTGTTTCATAATTTTGTAGCGGGAGGCTCAGTATGATGATAGTGCGTAAGCCCAGCCCCCCATTCGGCAGCAAGTTGCTACAAGTTGCTACAAGTTGCTACAAGTTGCTATTAAATAAATGGTACCAGGAAGACAACACATCCCACCAGACAAATATAGAATATTAGCAACATGATATCACTGATTGCTCACAGTTTATCATATCCGGTTCAGGTAACTCGTACAATGATTTTCCTGACTGGCAGTAACAAAATGAAATGCTCTACGGTCGGTCACGAACCTGGTAATGATTTGTCCATAGAGACTGATTAGAGGGTATGGGAACACGGCAGATGTCTGGGACATTCACTTTTGCTATTTGAAGATCTGATCGAAGACTTTTGGGTTAGATCCCCTTTTTATATTGGGAGTTAGTTGAAGGATAAATAATCTGTTCAATTTCCTTTTTGGAATCATGGCTCCCATGGAGAAAATTTATAAATGAATTTATTAATTGGAGTTTATCTACCGCAATTTTAGTTTGGGTTTTCACATCTCTTAAATCGATTAAAAAGCCAGAAAACTTACCAGGCATATCAGCAACGATATTTGTATTCAAAAAATTTTTTTCATTATAGATATAATGATAATTACCTTTTGTCTTTTCTATATAAAGAACATTTTTTTTCAAGTTTGTTATTGATGAATTTTTATTACACTCCTGGACACATCTCTCGTCAATCTTGTTTTTCTCACACCCATCAACCTGGTGAAACAAACACTGCCTACTGGTTATTAACAAAATTGGATGATAGACACTATAGTATAGTTTAAAGTTTCCAGGGATCTTAATATTTTTTATCTGTTTTTTATTAATTTCATTTGAGATAAAAGAGCCATAACAGTTAAACTTTTCTTTTAAGCACAAAAGGCTAAAAGAGTTAACGATATTAAGATAGGGTCCTGCTACCCATGGGACTCCTTTTTCAAAAGCTTCATATGCTATTCCGGTATTGTTGGTCACAATTAGTTTTGGTTGAACAGCTTGAAGAAATTCTACTGCTGCAGTATAATTTTCTCCTATTAAAACAGACGGAAACCAGGGTATCAACCCGTGATTTACACGAAAGATATCAACCAACTCGGAATATTGACTCTTAAACGAATTGGGAAGTTGAAAATAAATATCAGCAGAGGTCTTCTGACATAGACACAAATCTTTCCTGGAGGAAATCAATACAGCAAGAGCGGGTTTGTTTTCAGGTATAGTTGTTTTTTTTATGAAGGGCACGTCAATTGGATCAACAAATTTTCTTGATCCATTCAAGGTAAATATAATCTTTTTCTTAATTGAAGTAATTTCTTTAAAAGGAATAAAAAGCCCCCTTTGAAGGTCCTCCAACTCCAGTCTATTAATATAATATTCCGTCGTATTTATAGCCTTAAGTCTTTCCCAAACAGCATCATAGTTTAAGTGGCTGGCAATTCGTTGTTCTTTCTCAATGGAGAGGTCATCGCCCTCTGTAGCCAATGACTCTTCTTCACCTCTTTTGTTTCGACTATGCTGATTGAGAGTGTATACACCCGCATTTACAAGATTCATTGAGGAAAGTACAACAAAAGAACGGTCTGGAGTTTTTACTGTTACTTTTAAAGGAGTATGAAGTTTTCCGGAAACGCTTACTTCCAAAGGAACTTTAGCTACACTTAATTTATTTATCATTTTTTTTACATGAGTTAATATTTCCCCTTTATCTGCATAGTATTTTTTTTTGTCTTTTATTAATTTTTTGTTATCGGACGTATCGTTAATTTTAGAAAATTGTTTAATTGAATTATCTCGAGGATTATCAATGAATATGTTTTTGTTGATATCCCCCCTCAAGAAACCATCTGAAAAGTCCCTGTTAAACACCTTATATAAATCACTATTGTCATTTTCTTCCTTATTATGGTTATAAAAATTACGGATATGTTTTTTCCAACAATTCACCACCGTATAGACATAATCAAACGCCTTAATTCTCCCTTCAATTTTTATTGAGTCAACCTGAGCATCAAATATTTCCTCAAGATCATAATATGCTGAATTATCCTTGAGATTAAGCGGGAAATTCTTTCCCTCCTGGGTAGTTAAATATCTATCTCTACACGGTTGACTGCACCTCCCTCTATTTCCAGACTTCCCTCCAAAAACAGAACTCATATAACAAATTCCCGAGAAAGAAATACAGTAGGATCCATGAACAAACATTTCAGTTAAAATATTATTTTCATGACCAATTAAAGTTAATTCCTTTATTTCATAAATGTTCAACTCTCTTGAGAGATTTACTCGAGAAGCAGCTAATTTACTAAGGAATTTTATCTGACCTTCATTGTGGGTTGTAAGCTGAGTAGATGCATGAATTTCCAGGTCTTTAAAATACGTAGACAAAAGGTAAAAAACCCCTAAATCTTGAACAATAACACCATCTATATTTGTGTTAATCAGTTTATTGAGTAAACGTATGAAAGCCGGAATTTCACTTTCAACTACGATAACATTAAGGGTAAGAAAAACTTTACAATTATTTTTATGCGCAAGTCTTAAAATCCCATTTAAATCATCAAATATTATATTTGCTGCTCGATTTCTGGCATTAAATCTATCCAGACCACAGTATACGGCATCTGCCCCAGCAACAATTGCTGCTTTTATGGAATCAATATCTCCACCTGGCGCCAGTAATTCGATCTTTCTTTTCATTGAGCTGTATTGTAATTAAATATGATTCATCACCGGAGTAGGCGAGTTTGCGGTGAAAGGCTGAGGGCGGAGCAGTCCATCCTTTCGTTTGCATCCTGTCGTTTGTATCAGTTGCGGACATCATTGACTTCCGCTCAAGAAAAATTGTTCCCTATTCTTCGACCCCGGTTTGGTAATCTTCATTTGGCCGCGACAAGTTGCGTGGCGCAGGTTCGGTTTTACCTCCACCTGCTCGTCAACGCAACAGAACAAGACCAGCCACCCAGGAGAGCTGTTCCTCTTCGTCATTACTGTTTGAGGGGAACAGATTGGTCGACCAGCCGGCAGATTTCATCAGCTCACCTACGTTAACACCATAACCAGACATTGATGACCGTGCATGTTCCGGATGTCGACATGACCCATGCTCACCTATAACTCTGCAAGTAGGATAGTCACGACAAAAACTCTGTTTACAGGAGCCTCCAGCAAAGCCAACAGACTCAGGAAAACCGAGTCGTTTTGCCTCAGCCTCAATTTCTGCCGTAATTTCATGCAATAATCGCATCACTTCAGGTCGATCTTCGCCATGAAGTGAGGACGATTGAATTTCTATCCGGATAACTATGGCATGTTTGCACGACTGAAGCAGCTTTCTCATACCTTCAGGACCAGAGACATGGGGCGGACAACTCATGGATTGTCCCCAATGTGGACATTTTGGTTCCCGGCAGAAAGCAGCCAATCCGTCCTCAACACACACACTTTCAGGCGGTAAACGCTTAACCTTGCTTGCGCCAGCATGTGCAGCAAATTCCAACAGTGAATCAATCGTCTCTTTGTCGGGATAGTCACTCATACTATTTCTCCTACAGACACCAACTAAGGCTGGTGTGTTTATCAACCAGGTCTTTGGCATCCGTCAGTTTGGCATTTCGAATTATAAGATCGAACATCATAGCTGAGTCTGTTGATTTATGAGAGTTTTCGTTCGATATCAAGGCATGTGAAAAAAATAAGCGGAGACATATGGTTGATATCTCGGAGTCTCGTTCCTCGCTTACCGGAGGATTATTTTTTTCACATAACGAGGATATCGGACGAAAAGGCCGTAAATCAACGGGCTCATAGCTCTCCATAGTAATTTTCTTAGCGTTCGCCGTGTCGAAACGGTATGAGAAGTGCCTTGGGATAAGACGCTTTTCTGGACATGATAATAAGAGCAATTATGGAAAAAATGTACGGCATCATGAGATAAACTGGTATGGAACAATACTTGTGGATTGTTGTTGTACCCGCATCTGTAAGGCATCAAAAATAGATATCACCGCGACAAAGAGTGCATCGGTACCATTCTCTTCTTTATTCATGTCATTCACGTTACCAAAGGCAATAATACCTTTCTCACGAGCGGAATCAACCACTCCAGGCCGCTCGGCAAGTTTCAGCAGAGCCTTATGCAGACAGGCGTCCCATTTCTGCTGGATTGGCTGGGTGTAAATACCGGCAACCTCAAGGGGGTACTAAACTGAGTACCCTCAAGGGGTATTGAGAAGAATCCCGGCTTATTTTCTCGTTTACCGGGGTTAGAACAAAACAAACTGTGTTCAACTTCATCATGCACCTCTCGATTATGATTATAAAAAAAAACCAACCCCGGTAAACTGGAGAATAAGCCGGGACTCAGTTCAGTACCCCCTTGAGGGGTGTAAGTGACTTGGTGGTATCTTTAAGTTTCTAATTTCAATACACTTTCCAGATTTCTTGTTTTTTATACCCGTCAAGCGGGCACTAAAAAGAGTACCCCTCAAGGGGGTATTGAACTGAATGATAGGCTTTCAGGGGTAAGGCACTAATACCCGGTAAACGGTAAAGTAAGCCGGTATAAGTGCCTTGGTGATAATTTTAAGTTTCT
>WTAT01000317.1 GCA_013139415.1 Desulforhopalus sp. | reverse complement strand
GGTACTCTTTTTAGTACCCCCTTGAGGGGTGTTCTTTTCAATGCCCCCCTGAGGGGTGTTCTTTTCAATGCCCCTTGAGGGTACTCTTTTTTAGTACCCCTCAAGGGGGTATTGAACTGAATGACAGGTTTCAGGAGTACTCAGTTCAGTGCCCCTTTGAGTTTTCCCGGGGTAAGGCACTAAAAATGGGTGAGAGGAAATTTGGGCGTTTATTGACACAGCTTTGCAGCTCAAGCGAACTTTGGCCGACAGGCGGAGAAACGACATGGTGGACAAAAGAACGGATTTGGCTGGGCCGGGAATAGGTAATTACGGCGATCTTGCAAGGGATTTGCCCAGTGACTACGAGGCCCTTCTGCCTCCCATGGCTAGAATGAAGGCCGTCTTTGCAGTGAAGAATTACATCGAGACCAAGCTGTGCAAGGAACTCAACCTGCAAATGGTTCAGGTCCCGCTCATTGTTGATAAAGATAGCGGTGTGAACGATTACCTGGATCGAGATGGATCGCGAACACCGGTGGAATTTGCGTGTGGATTGGGGCTCGACACCCCCATACGAGCCCAAGTTGTCCAAGCCGCCACAAAATGGAAACGAATGGCTCTTCAGCAGTTTGACTGCAAAGTCGGCGAGGGCATCTGCACCGATATGAGAGCCCTGCGTAAGGATTACTTCCTCGACCACGACCATAGCGCGTATGTTGACCAGTGGGACTGGGAGCTGGTTGTGACCCCAAAAGAGCGTACCCTCGACTTTCTCAAAGACATAATTTCAAGGATATGGAAGGTAATCCGGGGCGCGGGCAACATGGTGCAGGAAATGTTTCCCCAACTCAGGACTTCAAAGTACCCAGATTTCCCCGAGAAACTCATGTTTGTCCACGCCGAAGATATCCTCAACAACTACCCGGATCTGCCGCGAAAAGAACGCGAGACACGGATTCTTCTGGAAAAAGCCCCGGCGATCTTCATCATCGGTATTGGCTGGCCTTTGAGGGATGGTTATCCACATGAGATGCGCGCGGCTGATTACGACGACTGGGCCACCGAGACTATCGTTAAAAGCGGTGAACAGTATCATGGATTAAACGGAGATATCTTAGTTTGGAACCCTGTGACAAGACGGCGCCACGAGTTGTCATCAATGGGTATACGGGTTACCAAAAAGACCCTTAAAATCCAGCTCAAAATGTCTGGTCAGGAAGATTTTCTTACTCTTCCGTACCACCAGGCCATCCTCAACGACAGGATTCCGCTGAGCATAGGAGGAGGCATCGGACAGTCCAGGACTTTCATGTATCTGCTGCGTACGGCGCATCTTGGAGAATTAACCGTCGCTGTATGGCCAAAAGAACTTAGGGATATCTGTGCAAAGAAGAACATACATCTACTCAATTAACTGCTGGTTTTAATTCAGAACACATTGGCCAACAATGCCAATTCAGCCGACGCGTAAACCTCTGCGGCTGATTTGTGTCATTCAACTTTTAAGGAGATAGCAAATGCAACTTGATATGCACTATTATGGCACATATGCAATGGCTAGAGCAGCCGGGCTAAGAAAGGAAGTTTGTGAAACGATTGCCACAGCAGCTCAATTTGTTGATGATAATGCCGACAAAGAAAGTGTTGAGTTCAGGGATGGCGCTCGATTAGATGTCGAGGCTACAGCCCATCATGCTATTAATGTCAAAAATCTTGATAGGGAGGATCAAAGGAAAATATGGCTTCCTTTTCACTTCCTGCCGGGCAATGAAGGTGAGAGTTATACCCAAAGACTGGTGTGCACAAAAGACAGTGAAATAGCCCAGGAAATGATCAAGTTCAATCTTTCTCTACTCGACCAGCCTTTTGCACTACCTTTAATTGGAATAACGGCCCATGTATATGCTGATACATTTGCTCACTATGGTTTTTCTGGAGTAAGTTCAAGAGCAAATAAAATTATAAACGACAGTATTGAATTTCATTCTTTAGATCCAGATATTACGAAGTATATCAATGATAAAGCAAAAGATTTTGAAAAAAACTATCCAAAAGAAGGCGGTTTTTTTGATAACATTAAGTCATGGTTTGCAGAAGGGGCATCCGGTGCATTAGGGCATGGGGCGGTCATGACATATCCTGACAGGCCATACCTCAAGTGGGATTTCATATATGAAAATGGCTCTAAGGGCGCACGTTGCCCCACCAGAAACAACCAGGAAACTTTTCTTGAGTATTGCAGAAAAATCCACGATATATTCCAGAGAGTAGCCAAAGAGCGTGATGACTTTTCTGATAAAGCAGCATTTATAGATTTTTCTAAGATAGAGCCCGCTGTCAAAGAGATTCTAAGTTTAGAAGCCAACAAAGAGGATAGAATTGATGCCTGGAAAAATGCTGCTGCAAAAGGGAGCCTTTTTGGCATGGGGGCAGAAGAAATTAACGAATATGACGCAAACAGTTGGCACAACAATAGAGATAATCTTAAAAGGACGAAAGACTCAAGAGTTGCTCCGAAACTCCCAGTTTTTCGATATTATCAGGCCGCAGCTGTACATCGTATCAACGTCATCAGGCATATATTGCCCGAAAAAGAATTGGTTGTAGCTTAAATTAGTTTCAGGATATTTTTTGTGTAACGAAGAGTTTTTTCGACGTCATCAATTTTTCAAGATGGTCTTAAAATAACATCTTCCCGCATTCTTTAAATGCTCTTGAAACGCCACCAGGTCCAAGCTTTATTCCACCAAAATATCTCACAACAATTATTAGGTGGGCTTCAAGACCTGCATGTTTTAGAAGTCCAAGCAATGTTCTCCCTGGATAACCAACTTCTCCGTCATTTTTGAACTTTTCTTCCCTTCCAAGAACCATGGCTGTACAGACATGACTGGCCTTTTTGTGTTCTTTAGAAATCTCTTTCACTATTTTTTGGTACTCTTCGTCAGATTTAAGAGAATAGAGATAACCAAAAAATTTTGATTTTTTTTTAACTAATTTGGATGTCTTAAGTTGCATAAGATTGCTTTCCTGCAGTTAGATCCATGAGCCCGTTGATTTACTGTGTTTTCGCCCGACCTCCGCGTTATATGAAAAAAATAATCCTCGGAGGTAAGCGTAGACTCCGATATCGACTATATGCCTCCGGTTATTTTTTTCATATGCCTTGATCTCAAACGAAAACCTCACTAAATCAACAGACTCATCCATGGACAACCACTTTTGAAGTGGTCGAATTTTAAAGTAAAACCTGCAACGTACCTGAAGGAGAAGTCCCCAATATATTTTTTAAGCTCCAGAAAAGATAATGGAAAACAAACCGAAAACAAACCGAAAACAAACCGAAAACAAACCTATAATCGATATAAAGGCAGGTATTAATTAACACCCCACAAGGGGGTACTCAGTTCAGTGCTCCCTTGAGGAGTATAAGTGCCTCGAAGGTCTCTCTACGTTCGCTATCTGGAGGTTACTTTAAGTTCTTAATTTCAAAACACTCTCCAGATTTCTTGTTTTTTACACCCCTCAAGGGGGTACTAAAAAGAGCACCCCTCGAGGGGGTATTGAACTGAATGGCAGGCTTTCCGGAGTACTCAGTTCAGTGCCCCCTTGAGGGGTAAGGCACTAAAAAACAATCACTTCCGACAGATAACAGAGTTTTAATCATTCGTTATAACAAAACTATTTAACAAAACTATTTAGTGTTCGTTTTGAAACGGGCCTTTGATAACTACGCTTTATCCTGTATTTTCATATTCCTTCCGCCATGTTATTGTTCTGCTCGAAAATGCGGGAATTCTGGAGACACGAGACACCTGCCAGTTTATCTGTTTCACACCAATATGGCTAGAAATGAGTTTAAAGACAACTTTCAAATCCTCAAAACGCTCCCTTAAAAAACTGTTTTTGCATGATATTTGTCATTTTTCATTAAGAGCTTCCATGAACAGCTACTCGATAACAACAGGGAGCAGCAAGAATGATTGATGTCTGCAGGGTTGTATTATTCCTTTTTTGGGTCAACAGTCTTCCGCCAATTGTCTCCGTTATTGTCGGTGAAAGGTATGGCCGTGCTGTGGACGGTGGATTTTTGTGGTTTGATGGACGCCCACTCTTCGGCAGTCACAAAACCATTCGGGGGGTTGCAGCTGGCGTGGCAGGCGGGACTCTGGCTTTCTTTCTACTGGGTGAAGCCTGGTGGGTTGCCGGTATTGCCGCCCTTCTCGTCATGACCGGGGACCTTGTTTCAAGTTTTATCAAGCGCAGATTAGCTTTTGACAGCGGTGACGAAGTGGTTGTCCTCGATCAGTTAATAGAGGCTCTTTTGCCATTGCTTTTTATCAACCAATATCTGTTGCTGGACCGTAAACAGCACGTTCTCATTATTGTTCTCTTCATCACAATAGCCTATTGGAGTTCCCGCCTCTGGCTTCATATTACAGGTCGCCCGCTGCCGAAATACTATCCGCGAATTGTTCGCTCAAGTGTTCGAATTCGTGAATGGCGAGCCTGTCACGAGCCCCTGGCCAGGTGGCAGACATGGTTCAATCTCACCAATTTTTTGTCGCGACAGGTTTGCCTGGTCTGGTTTTTTAAACTGTCCGGTCTTTACACCAAGGGTGTAAAGAATGCCCTGGATATTAAAATTGAGGAACAAACCTTTTTTTTCAACGAATTGCCTGAGCCCTTTGATGGTTTTCGTGTCATGTTTTTAACCGATTTGCACCTGGATGGCCTGGATGGCCTTGAGCGAAAAATCGCCCGGATGCTGCTGGATATGGATGTCGATCTTTGCTGTATCGGTGGTGATATACGTATGAAAACCTACGGCCAGAGTTCTGAGTGTATCAAAAAGCTAAAAGGTCTGATGCAGTGTGTACATGCCCGGTTCGGAATTCTCGGGGTGCTTGGCAATCACGACTGCATAGAAATGTTGCCGGACTTTGAAGAGGCCGGGGTCGTCATGCTGGTAAATGATTCGTGGCCCATTGATAAAGCTGGGGCCAGAATCTGGGTCATGGGTGTTGACGACCCCCATTATTACAAACTGCATGATGCCAAACAGGCTGCACAGGGTGTGCCCGAAGAAGAATTCTCCATTTTTCTTGCCCATTCACCGGAAGCCTTTGAGGATGCCGCAGGGGTGGGGACCAGCCTTTATCTCTGCGGCCACACCCACGGCGGCCAGATCTGCCTGGTGGACGGTTCTCCGATTTTAACCAATAGCAGGGCCCCGCGCTATACAGCCGTAGGAGATTGGCAGCATGAAAAAATGCAGGGATATACCAGCCGTGGAGTTGGTTCGTCGAGTATTCCCGTCCGCTTTAACTGTCCTGCTGAAATATCCCTCATCACCCTGAGAAAAAAATGATGGCTAATGAATGTGGTTGTTTGAGGATAGAAATCAGTTTGATGCTCTTGGAGACGAAAAGTGTTATGAAGACGATGTTTCAATGATGTGCGGTGGTGGTACGTGGTGGCGGGGATATAGCTACCGGGACAATTTGTCGTCTCCACCATTGCGGCTATAAGCTACTGGTTCGCGGAATGATTCGCAATCAAACAAAAGTGGCAAAGGACTTAAAAATCGGCGATATTGATCCACGCATTGATGAAGTGGAAAACTGTTATACCATTTCAGACAAGGCCCGCTGCATCAGCGGGGAGGTTTTAGAAGCATTGCTTTTTTATCAAGGAAATAAAGTCACCTTTACAGGATATGCTATGGAAGCAACACCGGAAGCAAAAGTCATAAATGCATTATCAGAATGTATTCGTACCGATAAACCTGCAGCTCTTGTCACCGTTGTTGCTGCGACCGGCTCTGGCCCCGGTAAGCCCGGGGCTCTAATGGTTGTCCATGGTGATGGCTCAACAATCGGAACAGTCGGTGGAGGGAGTCTTGAACATAAAATAACGATCCAGGCTGTACAATGTATTGAACTAGGAAAAAACAAAGAGGTCAGCTATGATCTTCAATCGGATGCTGAGTTGGGAATGTCCTGCGGTGGCAACGTTCGTGCCTTTATAAAAGTCTTCAAAGCTGCCCCACAACTGATAATAATCGGTGCCGGTCATATCGGCCTCGAACTCTACAAAATCGGTTGCCTCCAGGGTTTTCAGGTTATCGTTTTTGATGAGAGATCAGAGCTCGCATCCAAAGAGAGGTTTCCGAACGCTCAACTGATCGTTGTCGATGATTTACCGGCCAGACTAAAGGCATATGAATTTCATTCCGATTGTTATTTGACAATTGCCACCTCCTCTCATGAAACAGACCGACTGGCCCTGGAGGCGGTAATTGAATCAGGTGCATCCTATATCGGCATGATCGGCAGCAGTAATAAAATACGAAAAATCTTTGAATACCTCCTTACCCAGGGAATCCCTAGAGAAAAAATAGAGCAGGTTTTTGCTCCGATGGGACTCAACATCGCTTCGGTACGACCCGGAGAAATTGCAATTTCTATTTTCGGTGAGATCTTATTGGTGAAAAATAACGGTAGTCCTGAGCATATGCGTGCTATAAAAAAGTTATTATAAAAAAAGAAAAATGAATTAGATTGTCGCAAGGAATACATTCGTGCAAAGACAAAAGACCCGCTTAAAGCGGCCACTTGAAAAACGATTACTTTTCATCAACTGATTAATGAAAGACAATTCTCCATACTTAATTGAATTACAGGGCATGACCAAAGCTTTTCCCGGCGTGCTTGCAAATGATTCGGTTGATTTAAAAATAAAACCCGGTGAAGTACATGCACTGCTTGGTGAAAATGGCGCCGGAAAATCGACCCTGGTAAAAATGATCTATGGAATCCTCAAACCGGATTCCGGCTCTATATTATACAATGGCAAGCGGGTAGAGATTGATACGCCTGCCCACGCCCGGAAACTGGGTATTGCCATGGTGTTTCAGCACTTTTCGCTGTTTGACTCATTAACTGTGGTAGAAAATATTTCTCTGGGCATGAACGAAGCTGTTGATCTCAAAAAATTAGCCAGTGAAATTACGGAAGTATCTGAGCGATATGGCTTACCACTGGACCCCTATCGACACGTTTACACCTTATCTGTTGGTGAAAGACAACGCATTGAAATAATACGTTGTCTTCTTCAAGAACCCCAACTATTGGTGATGGATGAACCGACCTCGGTACTCACGCCCCAGGAAGTAAAGAAGTTATTCCTGACCTTAAACCGGCTTGCTGACGAAGGCTTGGCAATCCTGTATATCAGCCATAAACTCGATGAGATAAAAGAGCTTTGTCACCATGCCACCATCCTGCGTCTTGGGAAACGTATCGGCACGGTGAATATTGATGAAGAAAGTACCTCATCCCTGGCAATGATGATGATGGGTGAAGAACTTGAAAAAATTGAGCGGCAGCAAACTGTTGCTGCTGGTGAAGTACGATTGAAAGTGGATAAGCTGAGTATGCCAGCAATTGATAGCACAGGTCTATCCTTAAACGACCTACATCTTGAGGTTAGAGCTGGGGAAGTTGTTGGAATTGCCGGAGTTGCCGGTAATGGTCAGGACGAGTTGCTCAAAGCGCTCAACGGTGAAGAAAGCTGCCCTAAGGCCTCATGTATCCTCATCGAAAATCAGCATGCCGGTAAACTTCGCCCCAACGCTCGTCGCAAAGCAGGTCTGGCAAGTGTACCGGAAAAAAGACTGGGCCACGGCGCAATCCCGGATATGGATTTGGTGGATAATGCCTTTATGACTGGATTTCAGCGTATGGGATTAATGGCAAAAGGCTTAATCAACTATCCTAAAACACGAAAGTTTGCGCATAAAGTCATAACCGATTTCGCGGTTAAAACATCGGGTTCCAGTGTGCCGGCAAACAGTTTATCCGGAGGCAATCTACAAAAGTTTATCATCGGCAGAGAATTGACCCAACAACCGGAAATCCTCATCGTCTCCCAGCCTACCTGGGGTGTCGACGCCGGTGCCACACAGACGATACGTCAATCTTTACGAAAACTGGCGGCTCAAGGCGCTGCGGTGCTGGTTATTTCTCAGGACCTGGATGAGTTAATGGAAATGTCAGATAGAATTGGTGCAATCTGTGGTGGTCGCTTATCACTCTTTTATCCTACAGCTGAGATGACCGTTGAAAAAGTCGGCCTGCTCATGGCTGGTGTCTCGCTGGAAGAAGGAGCAACCGATGTGGCTTAATTTAGTTCAACGTCAAATACCTTCCCGGGCCATGGTCTATTTGTCGCCGGTTTTAGCCCTCCTCCTTTCTTTATTGGCCGGCGTCATTTTGTTTATCATTATGGGGGTGTCTCCTCTGGCGGCACTGCATGCATTTTTTATCGAACCTCTTTCAACCAGTTATGGTGTGGCGGAACTAGGGGTAAAAGCAACACCACTGATTTTAATCGGGGTTGCCTTATCACTCGGTTTTAAGGCCGGAGTATGGAACATTGGCGCTGAAGGCCAGTTGATCATGGGAGGTTTATGCGGTGGTGCTGTGGCACTGTATTTTTATGGTCAGGAAGGTTTTTATATCATCCCATCAATGTTTCTTGCTGGAGTGTTGGGGGGATGTGCCTGGGCTGCCATCGTAGCATTTTTACGGGTACGATTTAATGCCAATGAGATTCTGACCAGTCTGATGTTGAGTTATGTGGCCGGTTTATTCTTAAACTTGATGGTACACGGCCCCTTGAAAGATCCGGAGGGGTTCAATTTCCCGGAATCCAGGCAGTTTAGTGACTCTGCACTTTTGCCTATACTCTTTGAAGGAACACGAATTCATCTTGGCGCCATCATCGCCATGATCGTTGTGGCCCTTGGCTGGGTAATCCTCTCCCGAACTCTGCTTGGTTATCAAATCAAAGTTGCCGGATCCGCCCCGGCGGCCTGCGAACATGCAGGATTCAGCAGCTCCAAAATCATCTGGGCAACCCTGCTTATTGGAGGAGGCATAGCAGGTTTGGCGGGAACCATCGAAGTTTCAGGCCCAATCGGCCAATTACTTCCTAATATTTCACCCGGCTATGGCTTTACAGCAATTATCGTAGCCTATGTTGGCCGCCTTCACCCACTTGGTGTTGTGTTCGCCGGATTATTGCTGGCTTTGACATATCTCGGAGGAGAGACTGCCCAGATCCTGTTAAATTTACCAGTGGCAGTAACGGGTGTGTTTCAGGGGTTATTGTTGTTTTTTTTACTGGCCAGTGATGTACTTATTCACTATCGTATTCGATTCGGTAAGCCTGCGTTGGCTGTGGAGAAAAGCTGATGGATTTATTCATTCCTGCCATGTTAACCATTATCACTGCCGCGACTCCTCTATTATTTGCAGCACTTGGGGAAATGGTCACGGAAAAGTCCGGGGTTCTGAACCTGGGCGTTGAAGGCATGATGGTGATGGGGGCTATAATCGGCTTTGTTGCGGTACACTATTCCGGCAGCATTACAGTTGCAATTTTGGCCAGTATTCTTGCGGGGGCATTCATGGCAACAATATTTGCCCTGTTTGTCCTCAAGTTTCACGCAAGCCAGGTGCCTACCGGTCTGGCGTTAACCATTTTTGGTATTGGTCTCAGTGCCCTGGTAGGCCAAAGCATGGTCGGTATTGCCTACAATGGCATCCCAACGATTTCCATCCCCTTACTCTCAAAGATTCCTGTTTTAGGTGCCCTGCTGTTCGAGCATGATTTCCTGGTATATTTGTCTATTGCTATGGTAGTTGCAATCCATTA
>WTAT01000375.1 GCA_013139415.1 Desulforhopalus sp. | reverse complement strand
CCCGGTAATATGCCCATGGGCATTTACTCCTTTTTTGATCTGCTTGAGCAGATCATCATCCCCGGTTTCCAAGCCCAGATGGACCCGATTCAATCCGGCTGCTTTAATAGCTTTCAGATCTTCCAGAGACCTTTGGGCTATAGTTTTTGCCCGGGCATAAGTGGTGATCCTGTTGATGGAAGGAAAGGTGGTTTTCAAATGGGTCAGGGCCTGCATCAGATCCCGGGGAGGCATGATCATGGAGTTGCCGTCCTGGATAAAGGCGGTTTTCCCGCCGGAAAGCAGCCATTGGATGAGCATGTCAGCCCCCTGATGATAGTTGAGGTCAGGGGAACGGTCAAGCAGGGCCAGAATGGCCTCCCGGGTAATCTGACCATTCCCGCCCAGGCGGATGGATTCTGATTTCAGGTCATTGGCCAAGGCAGCCATGGTATTGATATCTGATTTGATCTCCTTCAGGGGCCGCAGCTGGAACTTTTCAGTTTTGTACATGGCGCAGAAGGTACAATAGTTCCAGGGGCAGTTGCGGGTGAACCGGACAAGAAGAGAAGCGCTTCCTCCTTCGCTGGGGGGACGGTACATTCCTGTTTCAAAATCATAATCGTTGGTCGCCATGGGTTGGTTCTCTCTTTTAGGTTCTCTCTTTTAATCAAAGTTAACTTACATTGCCACTGTGAGTGGAAAATATTCACCCTCTCTGTCTGGTTGCTATCTTAAACCGCAACGAGACATAGAGAGCAATCTTAGGTACTATAAGGTAAAATCAGTTAAGTTGATAGTCTAAGTAGTTTCCATCCTGAAACTAGGAGTTTTGTTCGAGATTGAGGTAGAAGTTCCTATATCTCCAATGAACGTGGAAAGACTGATTGGATATATCCTGCTTTTTGCAGGCAGGAAAATAAGAACGGGGCAGTAATAGACTGGCCCAAAAAGGCTATACAAGATACGCTGACGTGAAAATGTTTACTTGGCGTATTTGGGTTGTGGCCCACCGTGACGTCAGATCGCACAGTCGGATCATCCGATGAACATAACATCAGGTAGATATACCCATGCGCAGGAAAACCAAAATAGTTGCCACGATCTCGAATCAGAACTGTTCTGTATCATTTATAAAAGACCTCTTCGCGGCGGGCATGAATGTTGTACGACTCAACACTGCCCACATGAGCCATAATGATGCACTTGAAGTTATTCAAAACACCCGGGCGGTGTCAGAGAAAATCGGCATACTCCTCGACACCAAAGGGCCGGAGATCAGAACTTGCGCAACTGACACTCCATTACCGGTAAAATTCGGTGATATCATCCGAATCAAAGGTGCACCTGATGAACATTCTCATGATGATATAATTTGTGTATCCCATGCAGATTTTGTAAGAGACGTTCCGGTCGGCAGTTCCATTCTCATAGACGATGGTTATCTGGCCCTTGCGGTCATTGAAAAAGACGAAAACTATTTAATATGCTCCGTAGAAAATGACGGAATTATAAAAGAGCGGAAAAGCATTAATATTCCAGCTGTTCATGTCAAACTGCCGGCCCTGAGCGAAAAAGACAAAGGTTTCATTCGTTTTGCGGCAGAGAATGATCTGGACTTCATCGCTCACTCTTTCGTCAGGAACAAGGAAGACGTCCTGGCGGTTCAGAGTATCCTGGATGAAAATAAATCAGGCATTAAAATAATCGCCAAAATCGAGAATTTTGAAGGAGTCAGAAATCTGGCCGAAATCCTCGATCATGCGTACGGGGTTATGATTGCCAGGGGAGATTTGGCTGTGGAAATACCCACGGAACAGATTCCTTTAATTCAGAAGCGTATAATCAAAGATTGTATTGAAAGAAGAAAGCCTGTCATTGTCGCGACCCAAATGCTCCACTCAATGATTGAATCTCCCAGACCGACAAGGGCAGAGGTCTCAGATGTGGCCAACGCCTGCCTCGATCACACCGACGCACTGATGCTCTCTGGTGAAACAGCCAACGGGAAATATCCGGAACTAGCTGTGCGCATCATGGCAAAAGTTGCCAATGAAATTGAAGGTAAGCAGCGCGCCAATATCGACATACCTTACAGTAACAGCAATAAGCTCGCGGCATATCTTGCCAAAGCGGCGGTCAAGGCCGCACTCCGCCTACAGACCAAGGCAATTGTGGCAGACTCTCTTACCGGGAAGTCAATCCTTGCGCTTGCTGCCTATCGCGGGGCCAATGTCATTTACGCCCAGATCTACAACAGACGGGTAGTACGACAGCTTTCTCTTTCGTATGGTGTGTATGCGGATTATATTCCCATGGATTTAACGGTAAACCAACCGCTGCAACAGTCCATTTGCCGACTCCTCGCGGAAAATCATTTCAACGACAGCGACCTTATCGTTATCCTTGCCGGCAGCTTTGGGCCCAAGCTAGGAGCATCCTATATTGAAATCAGCTCAGCAGGCAATTTTAGACAAAAATGCAGTCGAATATAGCACCGGCCCCAATATTTCAACTGGCATCCTGAATCAGATAGTACAAAAGTACATATAACTATATTCAGTTTCAACCTGCCGTTCGCGGAGATGTAATCTACAGGTTTTTACCAATTCTCACGTCCGCAAGAAGGCTTTCCATTTTTCACTCCCCTGACATTCTTTAATGAGCCAACCACCAAACCACCAACTGAGCCGGGCACGATTCTTGACTTCCTAATCCCAAAAATATTATAATTTAGGATAGAGAAAGAATTCTTATTGCATACATTCCATAAGCAAAGCCAAACTTGAAGAAATTCAAGGACGGAAAGCCACGGATCTGTGACGAGATAGCCGGGTTGCCTTAAAAAGAGGTGATTCGGCTTTTTTTATTTAAGAGCACTACAGCTACAATGTAGAGCGTCGAGACAGCTAGATCAAACGATGAATCCTTAGAAATAGTTGTCAAAACAACAGTACATGATATTCCTGATACTGTTCAACCAAAAGAGGAGGCAGGAAAATGGAGCAAAAAGATAAGGAAATGCAATGTTCCCTGTGTGGGTACACAGGTTCAGGTAAATTCGTTGGGGATATTTGTCCGGGTTGCAGCTTAACTTATTGGAAATGCCTAAAGTGTGGCTACACCATCACCGCTGCCAGTCCACCGGGAGTTTGTCCAGAATGCAATGAAACATGCGAGTTCCGCAATGTTACCTGTTATACGCCGGAATGTGGGGGACCGGGGAATATCGATCCCAGGTTTTAACGATTTTCTTTTGTTCAAGAAAATTTTTGTCGACAAGAAAAGGCATCATGGCCGAGTTGTGTAAATCGATTGCCAAACAGTTTGATAACTCTAACCCCGGTAAAAGGGAAAATAAGCCGGGATTCTTTTCAATGCCCCTTGAGGGTACTCTTTTTAGTACCCCCCCTAGGGGTGTTCTTTTCAATACCTCCTCGGAGTCTATCGCTTACCTAAGGGGTGTAAATGTCTTGTTGCAGACCTCATAAAAATCAAATCTAGA
>WTAT01000544.1 GCA_013139415.1 Desulforhopalus sp. | reverse complement strand
GAGATACGTTATACTGTGGAGTATGAACCTCGTGATCGGTTACTCGTGCTCCGGTTGGCCTTGGTCTTTCATTTCATCGGAATTCATAGTATCTGTTGTCAGTATACCCGAATTCATGAGTTGGTCGGCTATTTCAGCTGCATAGGTATTAATCGTTTTGATGGCATCCATCAATTCCATATGCACGGTATGGGTTTCCAGTGATGCCGCCCGTTCATCAAAGAGTCGTTTTATGTGTTTCTGGCGAAACGTTGAGTCCATTTCAGCATAACGGTGTCTCCGTATTTTAACCTTCCGGGCCAGAGAGTAGGCAAGAGTCGTCATAACTTCCTGCAATCGAAGTAATTGGTGTCCTACTTTTCGGTGGTAAACGATGAGTTCTCTCTTGCCTTCCCAGGAAAAATCTTGTTTGAGCTCCTGCTTTTTATCAATCAGAGGCACAATGAATTTTATTATTATATCCCCTATATTCTCAAGAGAATCAAGTAAGGCAATAAGACAGCTAATTTCAGAAGCCTGTTTTCTGCTGAGTTCATGGCGACTTATCCTGATCAGATAGTCACGGATTTTTTTCTCAAGAAAATTGATTTTCTGTTCTCGCATTTCAATGCCTTCAAGAAGGGATAGCTGCGGATAAACGGCATCTTGCCTCCGTTTTTTGGAGACAAAGGGGTAGATGGCTGCCCTGTGCATACGATAGAGGATCTTCGCCATACGGGCAATTTCGGCCTGGGCAAGTTCGATGGCAAGGGCCGGGGTGGATACCATGGACTCATCCAGGTGCCAGACAGCGGGAATAACTCCTTGCCCAACCTTCTTGTCAGGGAGTATGGTCGTGATCATCTTGGCGAACAGGCCGACAAAAGGAAGAAAGAATAAACCGAGGGTGACGTTAAAAATGGTGTGTGCATTGGCTATCTGGCGGGCTGTTCCCGAACCGGATATATCGGTTATCTTCCTGACCAGATCGGCAAATTGCGGTATCCAGAAAAGGAAGAATAACACACCCACCACTTCAAAGATTACATAGGAAAGAGCTACTCTTTTTGCATCCCTTGACGTACCGATACTGGCAAGACCAGCAGTGATACAGGTGCCTATATTAGCTCCTAAAATAATCGGAATGCCGGCTTCAAGGGAAATCAATCCCTGGTGGGCAAGCACAATTACCACGCCTATGGAGGCGCTGCTGCTCTGGACCAGTGCGGTGAACACCATACCCACCACCAGACCCAAAATGGGCTGTTCAAGGCCTTTAAGGAGAGCAATGAAATCAGGAGCGGTGCGCAGCGGTTTCATGGCATCACTCATCAGTTTCATACCGTAAAACAGAATGCCGAATCCCAGGAGGATGTCACCCAGGCTTTTGATCTTCTGGGTTCTGCCGAACATCCGTATGCCAAACCCTATGGTAACCATTATAAGGGCGAGATCGGTCAGTTTGAATGCCACCATTTGGGCAGTTATTGTCGTACCGATGTTTGCACCTAAAACGACACCCAGGGATTGGGAAAAGGTCATAAGCTGGGATTGGACAAAGCTGATCACCATGACGGTGGTCGCACTTGAGGATTGAATGACCGTGGTAACAAAAGCACCGGCCAGCAGACCGATGAAGCTGTTTTTAGTCAGTGCCGCCAGGATAGTACGCATCTGATCGCCGGCTGATTGTTTTAACCCTGCGCTCATTTTTTCCATTCCATAAAGAAAAAAAGCCAGGCCGCCAACAAGACCGGTTATCATTAAAAGCCAGGAAGTGGATCCAGTACCGGCTTCTGCTGCGTAAACCCGGGTCACCGGCAACAGCAGGAGCATGACAAAGATAACGGGGCTGGCAACTATTGAGCGATTACGATTCAAGAACATGAAGTCCACCAGGAGATTACAAGATTGACCATTATTTATTTACCTATACGGCTATGTTGGGGTTTGTTCACAATACGTGTAAAAAGTAGGCACATCTCTAAATTACGCACTGATTGGCACGGGATTTGGCTCTGAATTTTGTGGATACTCATTCATATCGACATCGTATCTGCCAAATCGTTGGATATGATCTCTCATGTAAGGACTGAGGCTGCCCCCCCAAGTCTTTGGTGATTATAGCTCGTTCTGAGCCCATCTTGGTCAAGACATCTGTAAGGTCAACGACATTGTGAAGAATAATTGAGGTGTGCCTACTTTTTACACGTATTGGAGAGCATGCAACAAAACCGGGGGAGGCAATATTCATTTTTCAACAAACCGGTTGAAAGAATACTTGTTTTCCGTCACCTTTCAGGCTGATGACTTCATAGGTTCCGAGTGCCTCCCCCGGTTTTGCATGCTCTCAATTTGAATCGTATAATGGAGATC
This sequence comes from Desulforhopalus sp., assembly GCA_013139415.1. GTDB lineage: Bacteria > Desulfobacterota > Desulfobulbia > Desulfobulbales > Desulfocapsaceae > Desulforhopalus_A. The sequence goes on along the minus strand of WTAT01000544.1, from coordinate 3,674 downwards.
GGCCACCGTGCTGTCACTACGAACGGGCAATCGCCGCCAAATCATAGGACTAATCCCCTGGAGCCATACCTTCAGTTGATAAACATGAGTTTGCCTGAGCTCTGGCATAACCCCTCGTTTTTGGCTTCTATTTCGTATGTTGGATTAAAACCTCGGCGGGTCATTTTTATGAGTGCAGAAAGTAGACTTTTTGCACAGCATACCTAATTGAGGTTTTAATCTCTCCTTCATCTTAATTTGAGTGCAAAAACCTTTGTGAAAATCATAATGCATTTTTGTCTGATAGGTATTAAGTTTCTGCACTATGAAAACAATCGCTTCGACAATTTCGCGACATAGGATCGGTTACGCCCGTGTCAGCAGTATCGGCCAAAACCTCGACTCTCAGATTGATGCGTTACAACACGCTGGTTGCGGCAAGATCTTTTCCGAAAAAATGACCGCCTCGCGGATGGATCGGCCAGCATGGAATCAGTTTCTGGAATATGTTCGACCTGGCGATACATTAGTGGTGACCGAACTCAGTCGCATGACTCGCTCTTTGTTGGATCTACTCGAATCATCAAAAATACTGGAAGAACGTCAGATTAACCTCGTTTCTTTACGTGAAAATATTGACACCTCGACAGCTACCGGACGTTGTTTTCTGTCGATGATGGGAGCTATTCACCAAATGGAGCGAGAATTGCGCGCAGAGCGAGCTGCCGCAGGTCGCTCATCAGCTAAAGCGAGGGGTAGAACCGGGGGGAGACCTAAAACTGACCCTGCAAAATTGGAAAATGCCAGGATCTTGTATGAAAACTCAGACAAGACCGCAGCCGAGGTTTGTGAGATTGCCGGCGTCGGAAGAAGGACATTATTTGCCCACATCGCCGCAAAGAGAAAAGAGCTGGCGAAACTTGAAATTTAATGAGCGTTGTGGATTGACAACGCAGAATTATAGGCTATTTCAGAAAAGCCTCCCCTGGTTTTGCATGCTCTCCTAGTACTTCGTCCCATAATTTCTGAATGTTTTTTCGGAAATTTGTCTCTCAAACAATTCGTTTGCATTGGGCCTGTTATTTTGGTATAAAACAACCAGTTAGTTTATATTAACGGGACACAAGCCAATATGTCCAGACAAAAGAGGTTCAATATAACATCACGTGAGGATGATGGATTGTCAAAGCATGATATTTTCACCAAAGCATTCACAGAAGCGTATTGAAAAGGCTTTGCAAATATTGCCGGAACTGGTGGTAAAAAAGATTTTGTTTTTTGCCCTTTATCTGCTTGGCGCAAGAATGAATGCAATAGCTTCACTTGTAGGAATGCCTGAAGAATCAGGAAAAACAGCAATTGCCAGAATACAGAGAGACGGGATTCCTGCCTTGCATGACCGTAGGCAGTCAACTAAAACAAGTGATATCCATCTGCCTCCTTCATCACTAATCGAGCCCCGGATATCAGTGACAACTGAGGATGGTAATTGCATAATCACTTTTACGGATTCGAATCAACAGTTAAAAATTTCACAAAGTCATCGAGTTCACCTGAGGTCTGTTATATTGTCATTGCTTCAGGCTGATTTGATATCAGCCCATACAGCTTCAACTACGCTGGGGATTACTGTTGCGCATTGCCGTGACCTGTCGGCAAAATTGGCGCACGAAGGTGTAACTGAAGTTCTTGTTGATAAACGGAAAGGGCAAAAACATGATTTGCGTGTCGATTCGCAGGTGAAGGCCGAACTTATTCAGCAGTTTGCTGCCAGATCAATAGCAGGGTATTCTGTTTCAAGTCAAGCACTTACAGAAATAATAAATGGTAGCAGGGAAACAGCTGTTTCACCACGAACTATACGTTGGCACATGAAAAAGCTTGGCCTGATGGACATAAAAAAGACTTTGCCCAAATTAGTTGAAGCTTTAAAAAAAACTCCTGAACATACTTGCTGATGCCGGAATTAAAATATCAACCACCATGCCAATTCAAATCAACACGCAATCCACCGCCACTATAATTCGTCGTAAGGCGGCTGTCGTCCTTGCCAATCACGGGCTTACTCTCTGTACCGTTGCAACACTTATAGGGTATAGCATATCGTCTGTTAATCGCAGCCTTCAACGCATGAATGATACTGGCCATGTTTTTGATCGTATACGTTCCGGACGGCCAGCCCTCTATTCAGAAGAATTAAGATTAGAATTGATTGGGTTTTATTGTCAAACCCAGCCGTTACCAAACTCCGGACGCTGGACAATAAGATGGGCTGCCGTTCACTTGGCGGAACACCCTGAAATTATCAATGCAACTCCGAGCAAATCTTCAATTCATCGGATTCTAAAAGAAAACAACCTCAAACCACATCAGTCCCGATATTTTCTCCATATCACCGACCCTGATTTCTTTCCTAAAATGGAGCATCTGATAGAACTATATTTGAATCCTCCCGAAAATCTTTTCTTTTTTGATGAGTGCCCAGGAATTCAAATACTTAAGCGGCTTGTTCCCGATCTTCGAACAGACGAGACAAAGAAACGGCTTGAAGAGTTCGAATATATCAGAAATGGCACAATGAATGTTCTCGCCTTTTTCAATCATGCTGATGGAAAGGTGTATGCGGAATGTAAAGCCGACCACAAAACAGATACCTTTCTGGCGATATTCCGGCGTCATGTTGCATCCTGTCCTGCAAATGGAAAACTCCATTACGTAATGGATAACCTGTCAACTCATCGTGGATATCCATTTTGTAAAACAGTAGCCGAACTTAGTGGCGTAACTTGCCCGTCAGAAAAGGAACTTAGCAACCTGGATAAGCGCGTTAAGTGGTTAGGCTCCATAAACAAACGGATTGTTATTCACTTTACCCCGTATCATGGCTCCTGGCTTAATCTTGTTGAGTTCTGGTTTGGCATTATGAACAAAAAAGTGTTGAATGAATCTTATGGGTCTGCAGAGGAATTGAAAGAAGGCTTTGATGCTTTTCTTGAAGAGTGGAACACTTTGCTTGCACACCCTTTCCGGTGGTCATATACCGGCAAAGGACTTCATGTAAAAGCTGTCAACCGTTTTACTGAAATGCTTAAGCAGGCAGCCAGTAAACTTGAAATAACAACTCTTACCAAGCAGTTACGATTGATGGCTAATCTTTTTAACCATTACTTCAACGAGGTACCGGAAGAAAACTGGGAAAAATTAATCAATGTTCTTCAACTGCAAGAAGAAACACTTAAAGACAGCATTAAGAACGAAGAGGGGCCGAAAAAAAAGGATAATGCTGAAAATGCCCTGAATTACTTATTGTCTGTTCTTGAAAAACACATCTGTCCCAAAATGATGAAGGCCGCTTAGAAAATTAAATTACCAGAAAACATGTCATAACTTTTGGGACGCCATACTAGTTTCAAAACACGCTCCAGATTTCTTGTTTTTTATACCCGTCGAGCGGGCACTAAAAAAAGCCAAGGCGCGGTAACAGCACCCTGTCATCTTTACACAATCCTTACATTGTCTTTAAACCGTTTTTACATCGAAGCTCTATTGTAGGGAGAACGGAAACTATTCCAGATTCCGACAACCTTCGCTTTGGAGGAGAGGATATGATAAGGTTTTTACGCATAATAACAGGTCTTGTCATCGCACTGTTTGCAATAGGTGTGATTGCAGGAAATAGCAAAAATCAAGAGCAG
>WTAT01000327.1 GCA_013139415.1 Desulforhopalus sp. | reverse complement strand
GGATCAGTATATAAACAGATGGAATATGCTGCAACGCGTGCTGAAAAAATCGGGGAAGCTACCATTATTTCAGCCCGAAAACCACTGTAACTAAAATTAAATGGGAAAAGGGCATTATGAGAATATTCACAACGATCATTGATGCCTGGCCCAAACCTGGAGAGTGAAAAAAACCGGGGGAGCTATGCTGCTTTCCTTTGATTCTCATCCCCATGAGTAAAGTTTGGATACCACCTCTTGAATACTTTTTGAAGTTCATCATTCAAAACACGGGTGCGAACCTGTAACAACAAGTGAGCACCCTGCTGACTCCAACGCATTTGTTGTTTCTTGACCATCCGCTTACTCACCACCTGGTTTACCGCTGATTCCACAAACGCGGTAGAAATGGTTTCACCATAGCGTGATCGCTCACCGTAATTCGGTATGAATCCGGCGTTGTTCCTAATGTAGGTGTCAAATTCTTCATGCTTTTTCAGTAACGTATCCTCCTTTTCGGTCGGTTCATCTGAGTCCAGATCCATGAAAAGGTCATCCACTGTTTCCAGGGCTCGAAAAACGTTTCTGTGCCATAAGAACCACTTGATTCGTTTCAGTTCTTTCCTGGCAATTTCTCGAAGTTCAGTACCCTTGGCACCCCACCCTTTAGCCATCTGCAGCATAACAGTCAGTCGCATGGTGATGTGGAACCAGTCCAAAATGTGCTCAGCGTTTTGGTTTAGATACATTTGCAATTCACGGACTGTGTCCCCCCATCGGACAAAAATGTTACTAGCTGATTTGGTTGCATCCCCTGGAAGTTTTAAAACTTCAAACCCACGTCGCTTTGGTTTTTCGTCGTAGTTGTTGACGAACGCAAAGCGTTTAGACTTTCCCTGGTGTGACGCTCTTACCTGCAATAATCTCATGTTAAGAGGGGTATTTGACAATACATCATGTCCAATATATATTGATATTCTTTTGTGCGTCAGGATCCTCCTTGCTAAAAACTAAAATTGCCTGATGAATTAGATATTTACACAAATATACTGTGCGTTTTTCGACAGTAGTATCAATAAAGTTTATGGTGAATTGCATAGCTTCCAATGAAAGCGTGTAGGAAATTCTTACTAATTCAAGATGGAGAGATTCTATGGTCGGGCTGGAACTTTTAAAGAGATTGTTTTCGGAAGGGAAAGTGTCACGGAGAGAGTTTATTGCTAAGGCGGCGGTACTGGGGGCGACGGCGGCTCTTTCCCAATCTTTTCTCGGAACCCATGCCCTTGCTGCAAACGATCAACCCCGCCGGGGAGGCCGTTTACGGCTCGGTACATCTGGTGGTTCTACCACTGATTTAATCGACCCTGCAGCGACTTTCGATCTAATGTCCCAGCAACTCATTTACGGACAGCTTGGAAATAGTCTTGTAGAAATTGATCATAATAATAATCCCGTACCTGAGCTGGCTGAGAGTTGGGATTCCACACCCGATGCCAAAATATGGAATTTCAAGCTGCGTAAAGGGGTGGAGTTTCACAATGGAAAAACGATGGACGCAGATGATGTCATACACTCCCTCAACCATCACAGAGGAGAGGACACAAAGTCTGCGGCCAAAGTGATTGTCGAGTCCATAGAGGAAATTAAAAAAGAGGACAAGTACACCCTGTCATTTGTCCTGAAAAACCCCAATGCCGATTTTCCATATTTGTTGAGTGATTACCATTTGGTAATTGTCCCAAAAACCAGTGATTTTAAAGACGGTATTTTCAGTGGAGCCTATGTCCTTCAAAAATTCGAACCGGGCGTACGTTCTTTCGCCACGCGAAATCCCAACTATTTTAAAAACGACAGGGCTTGGTTTGATGAGGTGGAAACATTCGTTATCAATGATGTGAACGCCAGAACAAATGCCCTTAAAACTGGCGAGATAGACTTGATGAGCCGATGCGAGTTAAAAACAGTTCATCTGCTCAAGAAGACAAAAGGCCTCCAGGTAATCAGGCAAGATGGTTTTAAACACTTTACCTTTGCCATGCGTTGCAACACGGCGCCTTATGACAATAACGATGTTCGTTTAGCTCTCAAATATGCAGTTGATCGTGAGCAAATGGTCAAGACTATCCTGCGTGGATATGGTTCCGTCGGTAATGATCACCCCATTAGCACCGCTAACCGCTACCATGCTTCGGACATTCCCCAGAGGCAATACGATCCAGATAAGGCCAAGTTCCATTTGAAAAAAGCCGGGTTGGAGGATACCACATTCAAATTCCACACCGCTGAAGCCGCTTTTATAGGGGCGACCGATGCTGGAGTCATGTACATGGAGACTGCCGCCAAGGCCGGGATCAACATCGAAGTTGTCCGGGAACCAAATGATGGTTACTGGTCCAATGTCTGGCTGAAAAAACCCTGGTGCGCTGTCTTCTGGAGTGGACGGCCAACCGAAGACATGATGTTCAGTACGGCTTATGCCGCTGGCGCTCCCTGGAATGATACTGCATGGCAGCATAAGCGGTTTAACGAACTGCTGCTGGGAGCCCGCGCCGAACTGGATGAACCCAAACGACGCTCTATGTATATTGAAATGCAGCGTATTGTTCATGACGAAGGTGGAGTGGTTGTGCCAATGTTTGCAGCGGATCTTTCGGCAGCATCCGACAAAATCGGTCATGGTCCAGTTGCTGCGAACTGGGAACTAGACGGTTTTCGGGCCGCCGAAAGATACTGGTTTAAGTCCTAACCCCGGTAAACAAGTCGCAATTTTTCAGCAGTCAAGCGGAAACCGCAAATTTCCGCTTGCACAAACCGCTATAGCTCGTAGCTCATGAATTGATACCGACAAAGAGAGGATAACTATCTATACATGTTGAGTGTTTTGAAATAAAAAGACACGTTACAGTTGTCATAAAGCAGCTTTCTGTCATTAGCAACAACCCCCAAGCAACAACCCCCAAAATACCGGGGTATGTGGACACTTTTCCCGGAGTTACACGGCTTCCAATTATGGCCGCTGATTTTTCCTTAAACCCCGGGTCAACAAGGGCAAAAATTTCCTTTGGCTTGATGAAAGAGAGCAACCATTGAGCCAAAATTCGTTTCAAGATGGAAACTAACTCAGGGGGCGGGGTTTACCGAGCCGGGTCATCGGCAACAGTTCAACGGCAAGAATGCTGGTTAATATCA
>WTAT01000409.1 GCA_013139415.1 Desulforhopalus sp. | reverse complement strand
GGCAAAGAGCAACAACCGGCGTGAGTGGAGTTTCCGCCCATCATCAGACGGTGGTAGCGTTTGGCGCGCACGTCAACTACTTGATATTTTTGCGCCTTCCAACTTTATCAGTTCTAATCCTGATGTTTGGCAGCGTACCGTGGAACAGGGCGGGTTTAATCTGCTGATAGGCTGGCAAAATTTAATCCAAGACCGTCAGCGGGCTATTATGGGGCAAGGTCCTGTTGGTGCGGAAAAATTCAAAGGTAGGCGAAAAGGTGGGCATCACGCCGGGCAAAGTGATCTTTCGCAACAAACTGATCGAGCTGATCCAGTACAGTCCATCCACGAAGAGCGTTTATGCCGAACCGGTTCTGATCATTCCGGCCTGGATCATGAAATACTACATCCTCGATCTCTCCCCCCATAACTCGCTGGTCAAGTTCCTGGTGGACAAGGGACACACCGTTTTTATGGTTTCCTGGAAGAATCCTGGAACAGAAGATCGTGATCTTGGACTGGATGACTACCGCAATTTAGGTATCATGTCCGCCATCGATGCGGTCTCAGCTGTAACACCTGCCAAAAAAATTCATGCGGTGGGTTACTGCCTGGGCGGAACACTGTTGTGCATTGCGGCGGCCGCCATGGCCCGGGCCGGTGATGACCGGTTGCAAAGCGTCTCATTGTTTGCAGCGCAGACCGACTTTACCGAAGCCGGCGAACTGATGCTCTTTATCGATGAGAGCGCTGTCAGGTTATCTGGACACCAAACAGATGGCAGGCGCCTTCCAGCTGCTACACTCCAATGATCTGATCTGGTCCCTCATCATCCAAGACTACCTGATGGGGGAGCGCCTGCCCATGATAGATCTGATGGCCTGGAACGTTGATGTGACCCGCATGCCCTTTAAGATGCACAGCGAGTATTTGAGATCTCTGTTTCTAAACAATGACCTGTTCGAAGGTCGATTTGAAATCGATGGCCGACCCATCGCTTTAAATGACATCCGAACGCCGGTCTTAATGGTGGCAACGATCAAAGATCATGTGGCGCCCTGGCGCTCGGTTTATAAATTTAATCTGCTCTCGGATGCGGCCGAGGTGGCCTTCGTGCTGACCAGCGGCGGTCATAATGCCGGGATTGTGAGCGAGCCCGGCCATCCCCGACGGACCTATCAGATGTCTACCAGCAAAGAGGGTGACAAATTCATCGATCCCGACACCTGGCGTGAAACAACCCCGGTCGAGCAAGGCTCATGGTGGATACCCTGGCAGGCATGGCTGGCGGAAAGGTCAAACGGGCAGACGTCACCACCGTCCATGGCAGCGCCGAAAAAGGGCTTCAACATCCTTGAAGATGCGCCGGGGTCTTATGTGATGCAAAATTAACGATGCGAATACATTGGCATGGAATGCATTGGGGAAACCTGGAAGTACATGAAGAAACTGATGGCTGGTCCTTCGACGTTCAGGTTTATCTCGGGGGAATTTCACCGGACTTTGTGCAGATGCAACTGTTTGCTGATCGGGTATTTTTGCACAACACCCCGAAAAGGTGCATTTATAGTGAACTTGAAACGATAGATGATCTATTTCTGGAATTTGACACAGAAAATCCTACCGCAAAAGAGACAACACTGTTTAAAAAGCTGGAAGAATTTGATACCTATATCCGAAATAATGCCGGGTTTATCCCGAATTACGGGGAGCGGTGGCGTTATGGTGAAACTATCTCGACAGCGTTTGTGGAATCGACCGTCAACCAGGTGATAAGCAAGCGAATGGTCAAGAAACAACAAATGCGTTGGAGTCGGCAAGGTGCTCACTTGTTGTTACAGGTTCGTACTCGTGTTTTGAATAATGAGCTTCAAGACGTGTTCAGTCAGTGGCACCCAAACTTTAACAAAGGAGAAGAATATCAGAGGAAAGCTGCATAGCTACCCCAGTTTTTTTCCTCTATCTATAGAGGCTCCTACGTCTTCTATTAATGCGTGTCAAAATCGTCATTTAACCACCTGCCCCATGAGTTTATGGCACAGACGAGTAGAATTAGATTCTGGGGAACCTGAAGTACTGATCACATCATTGATCGATTGTGAAAAATAACCTTTTCATCTTTTTGCCGAACTGTACCTTGACCGTTGGCCAGCTGAGGAAGACTACAAGGTCATGAAATGCTGGATAGAGCTGGAAATTTTTTCAGACAAAAGTAAACTATCTGTTTACCAGGATTTCCATGCCCGCGTATTTTCGAAAAACATAATATCAATGCTGGCCTTCACCGCACAAAATATCGTGACAGAAACGACAAAGAACAGAATGCACAATTATAGAGTGAATTTCACTCATGTCCTCTCAACGATGCGAGATACTATCGTGATACTTTTTCAAAGATCAACTTCAACCATCCAGGATATAATTTCAGATGTGCTGAGAACATTTGCTATGGCAACTGAACCTGTAAGGCCAGGGAGAAAATATTAGCGTAATCATAAAAGAGCCCAGAGAAAATACTGTTTAACTTTCAAACCGATCCTTTAAGTTAACGACATTGAGTTACATATTCTCAATGAGATGCTTCTTTACGATGGATGGAATCATATCGGCCACTTCAGAAGCGAGAAACCCGGTGCCATATTTCTCATATAGTCTATCTGCGGCTGCCCCATGCAGATAGACTCCTGCTGCTGCAGCATTTAAAGGGGACAGCCCTTGACAAACAAGAGCCCCTATTACCCCACTTAAAACATCTCCCATGCCACCGGCGGCCATACCTGGATTGCCTGTGGTGTTGATAATTGTAGCGCCGTCACTTTTGGCAATTATGGTGCCTGCTCCTTTGAGAATCAGAACAATATCGTGTAAGTCATTTCTGAAAAGGTCGCAACCCAATATGGCGGCATCAAGGCGATTATTCTGAATGTCGTCGGTTGATTTATCGAGCAATCTTCCAAGTTCCCCGGGATGCGGAGTGAAAATTCTTGGACCAGCAGGAGCGTGGAGCCTGTCTCGATAGGCCGCAAGAATATTTAGGGCATCGGCATCAAGAATAACAGGGCATTGTACAGTGAGATAGGTTTGCAGCACAAGTTCAGCAGTATGGGGATTCATACCTATACCCGGACCTAATACTACTGCCTGCTTATTTTTAATGTTTTCGGAGATGAATTCCCAGTCTTCAATCGACAACCATTGTGAACTGTTTGGCAGAGGAACAGTCATTGCCTCTATGAGTGTCGTCTCAAAAACAACATTGAGATCATGTGGCACGCAGAGGCTGACCAGACCGGCACCGCTTCGCAAAGCCCCTCGGGCTGTCAGAATGGCAGCTCCTGTCTTTCCTGCTGATCCTGCCAGGATAAGGAGATGGCCATGACTGCCTTTGTGGGAGTCTTTTTTACGCAACAATGGGCGAGATAGGCTGGTGAAGGTGTCGGCGGTGGCAAGCTCTGTTGTTATGCCGGCTTGATGAATGGCTTCCGGTGGAATTCCAATGTCAATAATCTCCAGTTTACCTGTCCAGGAAAAATTACCGTGAATGAAGTGACCGGGTTTAGCGCAACAGTATGTTGCTGTATAGTCGGCTCGCACACAGGTTCCCAGTACCTTACCTGTGTCGGAATCCATACCTGATGGAGTGTCTACTGAAACGACTGGGGATTTATGTCCAAAATCCGATCTGTTAATAAGATTTATTGTATCGGCAAAGTGGCCAGTTACTTGCCGACAGAGGCCAATGCCGAAGACTGCATCAATTACAACGTAGCAGGGTAATCCCCTGGACTCGAATTGCTTGAAAAGAACAGGGATGGTTTCCACCCTTGCAGCATTATCCACTACATGAAACGGTAGCCTGAGTTTTCTGATGATTTGTAGATTAACTGCGGAGTCCCCTTTGAGAGAATCTGGATTAACGAGGAAAAAGAATACCGGCTGACATCCTCGTTGATGCAGATGTCTGCCGATAACCAATCCATCACCGCCATTGTTGCCTGGACCTACAAATATCAGGGCGAAGGTGTTTTTACAGGACCCCAGTTCCTTTTCCATCATTTTTACTGTACCAAGGCCAGCATTTTCCATAAGCACGATACTTGGAATCCCGAAATTTTCACTTGCCGAGTGATCGAGATTTTGCATTTCAAGTGCAGTAGGCAATTTCATATAGCTCTCCTTTGGTCTCAAGCTCTAGGGAGTTATCCCTTTAGGCTTGAGATTAATGGTTATTCATCAATGAGGGCCTTGCAGATTGTGCATGGTTCAAAGCCGGCATCTCGCGCGACATGAATATCCTTAAATTCCAGGGTGCAGTTTTTACAATCGTAATATTCACAGGCAGGTAAATGGAATTCCATGTTTTTGGCATTCCCCCTTATAGTGGTTCTGGTATTAGACACGTCACCCGTTGCTTCATAAACAGCAGTATTCTTTGAAAACCCCCTGAGCCTGAGCAATGAAGTTTGGTAAATTGCCTTGAGCGGAGATAAAACTACAGCTAGTAATTTTTTGAAAAAAGTAACGATTACTACCGGGATGAGTGGTTGCTCATTAGAAACCCTGATTATCCAGAAAATAGCAAGAACAAAAAAGAGGGCGTTGGGGCTCCACATTGCAAGCCATACCGGCAGAGCGCCTTTCTCCGCCAAGGCCTTGCCGAAGGTGAATAAAACATAATAGAGGATAAAAATAGCCAAACCTGCCTGGATGCCGATAGCTTTTTTACCAGGTCGTGCCTGTAATCCCAAGGGAAGTCCAATGAGGCTTATCATGAGGCAGCCGACAGGTAAGACGAGTCTTTTGTGCAATTCTATGAGCAGATTGCGCTTCTTTTCAATGTTGTTGGCCTGTTGAGCCTCTTCAAGCAGCTCTCTCATGGGCAGGTCAGTTCTCTTGAGCCGGGTGTTGTTGCTGTCGGGAAGTTGAAGTGGAATGTTGATCTGGTATTGATCGAATTGGACAATCTGGGCATTATCATTGCCTGGTTTATGCAAACTCCCGTTTCTGAGCACAATGGAAACCATCATGTTCTGGAGACTGCTGTCCATCTTACCCGTAGAGGCCATGGTGACAATGGGATTGTCAACACCCCGCATATCAGAAACCCACACGTCGGTCCACTCACCCGTACTTTTGTCAATTTTATCAACATATACGACGACATCGCCAAGGGCCTCGGTAAACTTGTGTTCTTTGATGCCTTTGCTGATTTTTTCCTTTAATAGCTGGTAGGAAAGTTGTTTTATTGAAACAGCACTGAGTGGAATCAATTTTATGGAAACAAAGCTTGTCAGCAGAGCAATGAGAGCGGCAACAATTATCACTGGCGGCAGGATCTGGTACATGCTGATACCATTTGCTTTTAAAGCCAGGATTTCCGAGTCACTTGACAGCCTGGCAAAACCGATAGTCACTCCCATCATGGCAGCCATGGGAATCGAGTAAAGAAAGATATTCGGAAAGATATAGGAAAAGAGTCGAATAAAGTCCGGGAAGCCAATATTTAATTCAAGGACGAAGTTGAGAAAGGGAATCAGTTTGGCTAGGAAGAAGACACAATTCATAATAAGAAAGCTCGCGAAAAATGGTGCAAGCATTTCCGTTGCCAGGTAACTGTAGAGAAGGGGAGGTATTTGGGAGTGAAGTTTCATTGTGATATAGGTTGTTCAGATACAGAAAGAATAAATATAACCTGCTTTTGTGTTTTCCATGGATATACTGTATAAGGAAGTGGTTCTGTTTGTTGAGGATATTGTTATTGTCCTACTGTATTTATTAATTCCAGCCCGAGAAACCACGCTGCCTGCGTAAAGAAGGTGAATCATGCATTTATTTGAAACAGAAGATGGGGATAAGTGGGTTTGCATTACCTGCGGAGTTGAAGAAGAGGCCATGATTAGTGAGAAAAAATGGGAATGGTGTTTCGATAAACACGATCAGACTCTTCGTTGTTCACTCTGTGGGCATCCTGACTATGATTTTGAGGATTAACACTGTTCGTGCCTCTCCCGACATCCGGGAATCCTTTATAATTACCCTTGAGATGCACTGTTTTTAGTGCCCCTCAAGGGGTGATAAACAAGAAAAAATTTCTAACGATCAGAGGAATGTTAAAATTTCGAATCAGTGATCGGTTGTTCAATGGTGACGTCAATCCAATGTTGGTCCCACCACTCTTTGGGCGTCACAAATACACCATTAATCAGCATGGAGAAGTGCAAATGATCTCCTCCTGCCATCCCAGTTGTGCCGGTTAAACCAAGCACAGTCTTCTTGTCAACCATAACGTCAGGGGAAACATTTATTTGGCTGAGGTGGGAATAAAGACTGAAAACTCCCTGTCCATGATCAACCAACACCATGTTGCCGTAAATGCCAAGGTAATCAGCAAAAACAATTTTTCCACTGTTGGCTGCCCGCACTTCAGCTCTTTTGGTTGAAGCGATATCCATGCCAAGGTGCACCTGTTGATCAATGCCTTTGCCTTTATAAAAATAGGTCCTATGGTCAGCATATCCGGCCCGAGAACTTCCTGCCATCCGGATGAAATGTCCTTTCCAGAGTCGTTCGGAGTGAGGAGTGTTGCATAGATCGCTGATTTTCTCGTTGTTCTCAGCTCTTACTGTAGAATTGGCAAAAAGATATTTGTCTATAAAATCACCTTGCATATCAGGGTAATATTGCTGAAATTCTGGGATTTTTTTGGTTAAGAAACCATCGCTTATGTTAATAGTATCTCTTTTTTGGTTTACCGGCTTATAGACGGAAGTAAAAGGTACAACAGTTTTATTTCCGGCTATGTCAGTTGCGGAAACATTCAAGGTCTCAAAATATTCAGTATCATAGGGAAGACCAAAAAAAGAAATATAGATATCATTACGTCCATCACCAATGGGAAAACCTGGATTAAACATGTCATTGATGGTTATTCCGTGGCTGCTGTCCTTGTCAGAAAGTCGGTAAATAACAATACCTGTGCCGCCGGGTGAGATATATTTCTCATTGTGGAGTATTTGGATTTTGGGGGGTATCGTATCAACGATGACCTCTTTCGATGCCACTGCTTTATTCCCCGTCAACCAACCTCGCATGGAGAAATCTGTAGTTTCAACTGTAATAGTCATGGGACCATCAGTAAAACCTTCTTTCTTTACATCAAAAGTGACTGTCCGGGTGTCTTCCAGAGGCCCTATTGCTCCGGTATACGTAGTTCTAGGATAGGCGACAGAATGCAGCATCTTTTTTACATCTCCCTGAATTCCCCACACAAAAATGGTGTGAATACCACTTTTTGCATCGGTGACAGAATAATTGATGTTGCCTTCCTTTCCAATAAAAGCGCTGGTTTGTTGCAGGTTGATAACCGGTTTTTCTCCTTCAAAAAAAAGAATGAAAATTGCTGCTGCACCAATCAACAGGATGAAGAAAAAACTGGTCAACAAAAAGCGAGAACCTCTTGATTTTTTTCGGTTACGAAATGCCATTTTACAATATTGTCCTTTTATGAATTATGTGTGTAAGGTTGCCTTGGATGCATGTTTATCTTTGCCATATGATTTCATATTTTTCGATATGAAGCTCCTTAGAGGGGGCAACAATAATTCTTTTGCCAATTTCTTTCTCCATCGTTGCTTTAGTTAATTCTTCTTCATTGTTTAGCAAGTCAGCAATTCTGGGATGTACCTGCAGGGTAATATTGCCGCCCTTGTGTTTTTTAGAATTCCTGTTGATTTTCCTGAAGATGTCATAACAAATTGTACGGCGGGATTTAATCATCCCTTCGCCGGCACAGTAGTGACATGGTTCACACATCAACTGGTGCAGGTTCTCACTGTTACGTTTTCTGGTCATCTGCACGAGGCCGAATTCAGAAAGCTTCAAAATATTATTCCTGCTCTTATCTTTTTTCACAGCTTCTTTAAACGTCGTATACAATTGCTCCCGGTGAACATCGTCCTCCATATCGATAAAATCGATAATGATAATTCCGCCAATGTTTCTTAATCGCAGCTGGTAGGCTATTTCAATTGCTGCTTCCATGTTGGTTTTAAAAATTGTGTCGTTTAAATCACTCTTTCCAACATATCTTCCTGTATTCACATCGATTACTGATAGAGCTTCCGTGCTCTCGATGATGATATATCCGCCGGATCTAAGCCACACTTTTTTTTCGATGGCCCGTGAAATCTCCACCTCTATATTATAGAATTCAAAGATAGGCGTGGTTTCTTGATAGAGTGAGATTTTGTCAAGCAATTGCGGAGCAAAGGTTTTTACATGGCCGAGTATTTTTTCGTGGGCAACCGGGTCATCGATGATAAGACTATCTACGTCCATAGTGAAAAAGTCTCTGATGGAACGTAAGGTCATGTCGAGATCTCTATGTATAAGTGACCGGGTTGCCGTGTGTTCTGCCTTGTCGACAATGTCATCCCAAAGGAGCATGAGAAATTCCATATCTGCCTCAAGTTCTTCCCTGGTAGCATGTTCAGCAACAGTTCGAACTATAAAGCCAGTTCCCTGGGGTCTGATTTCCTCAATGAGGGCCTTGAGCTTGTTCCTGATCTCTTCGTCCTCAATTTTCCTTGAAATACCAATATGATCGGTTTGTGGAATAAACACAAGATTGCGGCAGGGAAGGGTTATGTGACAGGTTAATCTTGCCCCTTTGGTTCCTATTGGGTCTTTGCTGACCTGAACGAGGATGTCCTGGCCTTCACTGAGAATGTCTTCAATATGGAGACCCTGGGC
Organism: Desulforhopalus sp.; assembly: GCA_013139415.1. GTDB lineage: Bacteria > Desulfobacterota > Desulfobulbia > Desulfobulbales > Desulfocapsaceae > Desulforhopalus_A. The sequence goes on along the minus strand of WTAT01000409.1, from coordinate 2,093 downwards.
ACGGACATGGGTGTTTGCGCAATCCGTGATACAGGGATTGTAGTCTGAGGATTCCGGTGAGGCAACGCAAACATCGTCAACATAGAGAAAGCCGGTACGCTCAATACCAATATCGACGAAAGCAGCCTGCATACCGGGGAGGACACGAACGACCTTGCCCTTATAAACATTCCCCATGAGACCCTTGTCCGTCGGTCTTTGCATGTGAAATTCGCTGAGATTCCCATCTTCTACAAGCGCAAGACGTACCTCGTAGCTTGTAGCATTAATTAATATTTCAGTGGTCATTCCGGAACCGTTTAAATCGAAAATTGAAACTTCCGTCATGGAAGGAGTATATTTTTTAAAATTTTGTAGTATACAGTATAGACAACGAAGAATGCCATATGTAATAAATTTTTTATATATCTGCCCAAAAGACCAAAACAGATGAATAGGTGTCCGGTATCAGTGATTATTCCTACATTTAATCGAGCCTTGCTGCTTAAGCCCGCGATTGACTCCGTGTTGCGCCAGACTGTTCAATGTTCAGAACTGATAGTTATTGACGATGGGTCGACGGACAACACACAAAAAATACTGGGCAACCTTTCCATTTCGGCTCAAATATCTTTCCGGGTGTATCATCAGAAAAATAGTGGTCCGGCTGCAGCTCGTAATTTGGGAGTGTGTAAATCAGAATTTCCCCTCCTCGCTTTTCTCGATTCAGACGATCACTGGCATAAACGGAAACTTGAAAAACAATATCAATCTCTTGTTGACCGCTCCGACTACCAGATCAGCCATACCCGTGAAAAATGGTTAAGGAGAGGCCGGCATTTGAATCAGAAAAAAAAACATATTCCCCGTCATGGTGAAATATTTGAGCACTGTCTTCAGCTCTGTGGTGTGGGTATGTCGACAGTAATGATGAAAAGAGAACTCTTTGATCATGTGGGGTTGTTTGATGAAACCCTGCGATGTTGCGAAGACTACGACCTGTGGTTGCGGATAGGTTGCAGATACCCTTTTCTGCTGGTAGATGAACCTCTAACTGTCAAGGAGGGTGGTCGTGAGGATCAGGTCTCTTCTCAGTATCGGCTCGGCATGGACCGAATGAGGATATACAGCCTCAGGAAGCTGCTGGACACAAGTGTTTTAAACAGTCATCAGTATCTCATGACTCTTAATGAGTTAAAGAAAAAGGTCACGATATTTGGTAATGGCTGCTTGAAGCACGGTAACAAGGAAACAGGCGTTTCATTCCTCGATCTGATTCCTGTTTATGAGAAAATGGCTGTTAAAAAATTTCCAATGCTCAGGGAGTGTCTTGATGCATAATCATAGCTGGAAGGACCCATCTTACTATATTAACAAGATTTATGTTGAAGAGTCTTGTTTGGACTTTGACTATGCAAAGGAGATCATTGATCGTGCACAACTGCCCTGGTCCGTTGTTCCGGACAGGCAGCCGCCAAACAGTCTGGCGGATGAATACGTAGAAAACCTTTCTGCCGGTAAACGACAATTGTATCTCTGTAATAATCGGGGTGTTTTTTTTAAACCCTGCCCCGGAACACGTGAATACCAGTGCTGTGATTATCAGGTGCTCAACACTGGTACAAATTGCCCGATTGACTGTGTATATTGTATTTTGCAGGCATATTTAAACACACCCTGGCTTACCTGTTACGTAAACATCGATCAGCTTTTCAAGGAACTCACCGAGGGACTATCTGCGAATCCCCAACAGTTCTTTCGCATTGGTACCGGAGAATTTACTGATTCCCTTGCCATTGACCGGTTAACTGGACTAAGCCAGCGGCTTGTACCGTTCATTGCCGGGTGGGACAATGCTGTACTCGAGTTAAAAACCAAAAGCGCAGTGATAGACAATCTTGCAAACCTTGAACATAAAGGGAAAACCGTCATTGCCTGGTCGTTGAATAGTCCATCTATCATGAAAGCTCAGGAAATTCGTTCCGCAACCCTTGAAGAAAGACTCAGTGCGGCAAAACAATGTGCTGATTGGGGCTATAAACTGGCATTCCATTTTGACCCGATCATTGATTATCCCGGGTGGCAGAAGGGGTATGCATCAACTATAGATAAGC
>WTAT01000235.1 GCA_013139415.1 Desulforhopalus sp. | reverse complement strand
CCAACTCATAATAATGGGATTATCAATGTTTCCGCCGGTCCTGACGCGACCTTTCCAGGACGACCTGCCGATGGTGATCTTGCGTTGACCTTTACTTATACCTATGCCCCAAATGGCAGTACCTGCTCGAGCATTTCTTGTCATGCTTACTGGGGATACTCTAATTCGTCCAGCTGGGTTGTGAATGCGAATGTTGTCGTTATTGCCTATTTAAGTGCCCGTCGATCAGGAGGGCGGATAGACTTTAACGCTACCAGAGCATCTTGTTATGAAAAGGTAAACGGCACTTCAGAAGCCCGTATCTGTGGCTATGACTGGGACTTTGGAGGCACAGGAAATGTAATCTCAATGAGTGGTGCATCTCTCTCCGAGTCAGACCATGTTTTCTTTCAATATGATGCTCCAGGGACTTACACAGCTTCTCTGACCATGACAGAGTCTACTACCGGCAAATCTGATACGAAAAGCGTTACCGTACTTTTTTAAAATTGAAAATACCGAACCTCCGATGCGACAGAGATCATTCATGGCAATCTGCCAAAAAATACTGTATTGATTTCTGTCGCTGTTTTCTTTATCACGTTGTTCAGGGCAGAACACAGTAGTCAAGCTGTGCCGTCAGGTTAGAGAGCCTGATAAAGTAGCGGGATTGTCTTAATCCTTTTGTGCCTATGCAATTAAATTTAATCATTCTATAAATCGTCGCTGGCTGTCAGGTCCTTCCTGCCAGTGACACTTAATCTCCTCTTTTAGTGTTCCTTTTCTATCTCTTAACAAGCCATAACTGTATTTGAATTCTGATATCCCCTTGACAATTTAAAATATTCGGGCAAAACATAAGAGGGTGATACAATTATTTGATATCCAATAGAGAAATTGCTTTGGAAAAAAATGTTTGTATCCGAGAAGAGCATGCTTCTGGCTAAGGATTTTTTTGCACATCTCTGCTATGATCATTCTTTACACTTAGGAACCTTTAAAAAGAATTTTTACAGACATGGATACAGAAAAACAAACAAATTCCAGATTGATTGTCTTCTTTTTTATCGGAACCATCCTTTTTAATTATCCTATTCTCTCCCTATTCAGTGACGAAAAAAAAGAAATCTTCGGCATTCCTCTGCTCTTTGCTTTTGTATTCATAACCTGGGCTGTATTAATTGGCCTGACATTCATCACAGTCAGAACTCATCGCAAACACGACTCTCATCATTCGGACCAGGTGTCCTGATGCCTTGGAATTATGAACCAGGTGCCTTGATGCCTTGGAATTATATCGTCATCATAACAGCCTTTGTTTACCTTGCCTTGATGTTCGCAATTGCCCATTATGCTGAGAAACGTGCATCAGCCGGACGTAGCATCATAAACAATCCTTGGGTCTATTCCCTTTCCATAGCTGTATATTGTACTGCCTGGACCTATTACGGAAGTGTTGGCCGTGCGGCCTCTTCCGGCCTGGAATTCCTCGCTGTATACATAGGCCCATCATTGATGGTCCTCTTGTGGATGACGGTTCTTCGAAAAATTATTCGTATCTGCAAAATCCACCGTATTACAACCATTGCAGATTTCATCTCTTCTCGATACGGGAAAAGCCTGGCGCTGAGTGGGCTAGTCACCATTTTTATGGTTATTGGTATGGTGCCGTATATTTCACTGCAGATTAAAGCTGTTTCTACCAGTATTAATGTGCTTTTTCAATATCCAGAGGTAGTCTCCTCTGTATCTGCAGTACCGATCTGGTTCGATACTGCTTTTTACGTGGCTATTGTCAATGCTGTATTTACAATCATATTTGGCACACGACACCTTGACACCTTTGAAAGGCACGAGGGAATGGTAGCGGCTATTGCCTTTGAATCACTTGTAAAATTATTAGCCTTTCTTGCCGTTGGAATATTTGTTGTCTATGGAATGCATAACGGTTTTGCAGATTTATTTTCAAAATCCAGAGCCATTCCCCAGTTAGACAAACTTTTTACAATGGAAGGGAGTGATTATTTAAGATGGTCGACAATTATAGTTATATCAGCCATGGCAATTATGTTTCTTCCTCGGCAGTTCCAGATGCTGGTAGTTGAAAATATTGATGAAAAGCATCTCAAACAGGCATCATGGATAGTTCCTTTGTACTTATTACTTATCAATATCTTTGTACTGCCAATAGCCTTTGGAGGCCTGCTTAGATTTCCCTATGGAAATGTCAACCCAGACACCTTTGTATTGACACTTCCCTTGGCTGAACACCAAGATTTTCTGGCTATTTTCGCATTTCTGGGAGGACTCTCCGCATCAACTGCCATGATTGCTGTTACAAGTGTAGCCCTCAGTACTATGGTAAGCAACAACCTTATTCTTCCGGTTATGGTCCGACTTGGCGTCCTCCACCACAGCACCAGCCAAGACCTGAGCGGCCTTATCCTTAACATTCGACGACTTACTATTATATTTCTGCTGACTCTTGGATATATCTACTTTCGGCTTACGAGTGGCTACCTCGCCTTAGTTACCATTGGACTAATGTCATTTGCTGCGGCTGCCCAGTGTGGTCCCGTCATTTTATGCGGAATTTTTTGGAAAGGCGGTACTCGTTTAGGTGCGTTAACAGGACTTGGAGGCGGTTTTGCGGTATGGACTTACACCATGCTCCTACCGCTTTTTGCTAAAAAGGGTTGGCTGCCTCTCAGCTTTATTGAAGAAGGTCCTTTTGGGATTTCCCTTCTCAAGCCATATCAACTGTTCGGGCTTGAAGGGTTAGGATGGCTTGAGCATGGTGTTTTCTGGAGCCTGCTTGTGAATATAGGAGGATACTTTATTGTCTCTCTGATTGCTGAACACCGAAGCAGCACTGGACATGTGCAGGCTGAATTATTCGTTGACGTATTCAGACCGGACAAACGAACAACATACTGGGGAGATAATTTTTCAATCGCTGATCTTCAGAATCTTTTGAGCCGCTTTCTTGGAGACAAAACTGTTGAAAGGATTTTCTCCCCATACGGTCAGGCCTTTACCGGAACTGCCGAGGAAAAAAAAGAGCTTGCTGATTATGCTGAAAAAATACTTGCAGGGACTATTGGAGCTGCTTCTGCCCGTATAGCCGTTGCTTCAGTTCTGCAACAATCAGTAGCCATCACTGACCCTATAACTGCAGAGGAATCAATACGGGAAAGTGAAGCACGGTTGCAGGCTATCATGGACAATACATCTACGACAATTTCCCTGAAAGATACTCAAGGGCATTTTATACTTATAAATCGCCGTTTTGAAGAGCTCTCTCATATTTCTAAGGAAGATATCGTCGGGAAAACAGACTATGACATTTTTCCGAAAAAACTGGCAAATAGATATAGAGCGAACGACATGAAGGCTTTGCAGGCAGGTAGCCCAATACAGGTGGAAGAAATTTTTCACCACGCAGATGGCCGCCATACCTATCTTGCAATCAAATTCCCAATGTATGATACAACAAGAACAGTGTATGGCGTCTGCAGCATAGCCACGGACATTACAGACCGAAAGCGCAGCGAATTCGAACTACAAAGAAGTCATGATCGTCTCAAACAAGCCTTAGAAGATACTATTACTGCAATAGCTCGGGCGGTTGAAGCACGTGATCTCTATGTAGCCGGGCACCAAAGGAGAGTCGCCCAGCTTGCTGTTGCCATCGCCAAGGAGATGAACCTGGAACCTGATACAATTGAAGGGATCCACATGGGGGCCATCATCCACGATATTGGTAAAATTCATCTTCCAGCTGAGATTCTTAATAAACCTGCCCGTTTATTTGACACAGAATTTGCTCTTGTCAAAAGTCACCCGGAGGTTGGCTACGAAATACTGAAGGATGTCAAATTGCCATGGCCTGTTTCACAGATTGTCCACCAGCACCATGAACACCTTGACGGCTCAGGATATCCCCATGGTCTCCAGGGAGACGACATCCTGCTGGAATCGCGGATTGTCTGTGTTGCAGATGTAATTGAAGCCATGGCCGGTCATCGTCCTTACAGACCCGCCAAAGGGATTAATAAAGCACTGAACGAGATACAAAAGCATAAAGGGGATTTCTACGATCCCGACGTAGTTGATGCGTGCGTACGCCTTTTCCATGAAAAGAAATTCAGCTTTGAGGAAGAATTGCTATCATGACCAAATTTGACGGTCTTTTTTCTCTTCTTTATCTATGTAGCGTTGGCCTTTGATCATGAGTTTCAAAAAAGTATCAAGGGGTGATGCTGCCATCTCATCATCAGAAAGGTTCGCAGTAAAGGAAAAACTTCCTTTTTTTTCTCGCAGGATATCAAAAAAAGCAGCTTTATCTTTTTTGCCATGATAATGCGCACCGATTACTTCACCTTCACTAAAAACAACCTGGGCTGATCCATTCTTTAAGTCCATAGCCACCCGTCCTGTTCTATTGTTTTCATGCATCATTAAAAAAAGTTCTGTGGGCGGGAGATCCATAAGATCCCCTGTAAGGCCAGGGGCGATTTGATCTGTCTGGACTACATTTGTTTCCCCGAGTCTCTGGACTAAAATTTGGGTAACAGCAGTCTGTAGGAAAGGAAACTTTGTGAGGATGTTGTTTAAATCATCTCCTCCGAGACATAAAACCTTTGTTGGTTCTACCGTTTTAACTGTTGCACATACCGGTTTTCCGCTGAAAAGACTCATCTCTCCAAAAATTTCACCTCTACCGAGAAATGCAATAGCGTTATCCTCGTCATCAAGAACAGAAACTCGTCCAGAAACGATCATATATAAATTTTTACCGGGGTGGCCTTCCTGAATAATAATTTCTTCAAGGCCGAAATCGTTCATAAAAAGATATTTGATAATTACCTGAAGACTTTCCTCATCAAGAACCTTAAGAAAAGAAAAAGTATTGAGCATATTCTCAAGGGTACCAAGGGATCGTCTCTGCTCTTCACTTTCCATAGCTGCAAGCATCCGCATCTGGGGAGTATGATATTTCTTTTCTTCAGCGAACCGAAACTTAATGAGCCCTGTGCATCCACTGCAGTTAAATTGCGTCTTCTCCTCAATCAACTTTGGGCTATTCAAATCTTCTGTTACGAGAATTTCCGTAATTTCACGAGCAAGAAAAAGGCAGGTAGCCTTATCCGGAGGTACGGTAAGAGCGAGGCCCGCAAGGCTGAACTCATCATCAATACTATACATCGGGCAATCATTAGCAACGGTAATCACAAATTGTGTTTCTATAAGACTCATTGACTTGTGCTCTCCTTGAGAGGTCCTTTTTAACCATGTAGTGCAGCTGGAAGGTCTTTATTATTCCTTTTCCTTGTTCTATTTTATCGAAAAAAAAGATTTATGACAAATATTCAATTGCCCAAGAGTTTTTTTCTAATACGGATAGCGTGAATAAAGGTTGGAACATCTGCCTGCCATGCAGGCAGGATGAAGGTCATGCTTATTTCCTCAATGGCAGTGAGAAGAAAGACAAGAGAAGATATCCGAAAAGGGAGGGCTGGTCCATTAATCATCATCAGGATGATGCTGACACTGAGGAGAACGGCTGAAAGTTTTGCCCCCCATGTATGGTAGCATATCAGCTGTTTAAATTTAAGAAAGCCACATATAACCGGCATAATGTAACTGAACAGAACAATGGTCACCCATACGCCCTCCCGCTGAATGATGTCAGGCCTGAGCCACCAAATAGCTAGTGGAACTGTGACATAGATAAAATTATCTCCCAGACTGTCCAGCCTTGCGCCAAGTTCCGATGTCTGATTCAACCTTCTGGCAATATAGCCGTCAAGACAATCTGTTATCAGGGCTGTAATAAGAAAGATGAGGAACAGAGTTGTTTTTCCGTTCCAGGCAAAATAAAGCAGGAGCGGGGCAATGATCAGCCTCAAGCAGCTAAGCATATTGGGGATATTAACCATAATTGTACGTTTCCTTATTGCATAGTGCCTTAACTAGAAGACTTTCTTATCGAAAAGAAGCAACTACTGTGGCGACACTAAATATGCATAACCAGGCGATAGAGAATAAAACAGCCCTTTTCCTCCATGGGTCTTCAAATCGGATGGCCGCCACCGCTATAATAAAAACAACAGGGAAAACAACGCCGGCCCACAGTGGATGTATATAACGGAGCAGTTCCTGAATGCCCAGGAAGAACCAGGGGCCTGAGATATGCGACATTCCTGGTTGCATTGGTTCCATAGGGGCATTCCAGAGTAAAGCAATTCCTAGAGTAAACACTATGAGCAAGCCGTGATTAACGATATTGGCTCGGAAACGACGAAGGTGATCCCAGGCCAGTATCCCCCATATGACTCCCAAGCCAATAAGATGATTGGCATACACCCTCTTAACACCCTCTTCTGAAACAGCAAACAAAACAGAGTTGAGTAATTCACCAACATAGGGAATTGTCAGACACAGCTGTTCAGCGATGATTCCTGCTGATTCTCCGGTAGTGTCACCCCGGAGCACATATCCTGTAAAAAGGAGTAATATTGATACTGGAAAAGTCCCAACAAAGAAAAGCCATTTCGGCATTGGCAGACGAAGATACGATCTATTGTAGATAATTGCCCAGAGATGAACAGCAGAAAAAAGAAAAAACATCTGGCTTGAATAGAAATGAAGAGAACGCCAGAAGCTGCCAAAAGGAATGAGCATATCCAGAGAAACTGTGGAATAAAAGGGATGGCGAGGATCATACTGGAGGGCTATGACAACCCCTGAAACAACAGAAATATAAAGCGATATAAGACTTTTTTCGCCCCATTTTATGTCAGTTATCTTAGGAACGTACATTAAATAAATTACCCCAAATTATTGTCTTTTCCGCCGTCTTCTGCGTTGCTCGTCGGTCACATAACTCGTTATGCTCTCTCCTCGCGCCTTGAAGACGACGCAAAATCCTGCTAATTTGGAGCAATTTATTTAATTCCCGTCCCTTAGCAGCAATATTCATTAACATCCTGAACTTTTGAATTTAACCGACAGACTCATTAGCCGAACAGCGTTACGACATACCCCTTACCATCACCTGTCATTTTCTCGGCTTTAAAGCCTGGAAGATCCTTCACAGCCGGGCCGGCAACCATTTTCCCTTCGGTGGTGAACTTGCTCTTGTGACATGGGCAGATTAAAAGATTTTCTTCTTCATTATAATTCAGGCGGCACCCGAGGTGAGTACAGGTCCGGGATACGGCCCAGGCATGTGTCGCACCTTGGAAAAGAGCAAAGTCAGGAGCAAGGTACACTTCTCCTTCCAGAAGCTGTTGATTGACCCTTACAAGTCTTGGCTTTTTGGGAACCCGATAATGAAGAAAACGAAAAAGAGGGTAACACAGGGCAGCAGTTGCAGACAACTTTACCCA
>WTAT01000604.1 GCA_013139415.1 Desulforhopalus sp. | reverse complement strand
CCCATGGCGGAAGCTTGGAAACTGTGGTGCCGGGAAGGACGGGTTGGCTGGTGCCTCCACTCGATCCAAAATCAATGTCAATAGCAATTTTTGAGGCGCTATCCAATCTTGAGAACACAGAAAAACTTGGCCAACAGGGGCGCGAATGGGTCAGTGAACATTTCACCACAAAGATTATGTGTGAAAAGCTGATAGCTCTCTACTGTGAAGCCTATAAGGATAAAAAAAGCTTACGGGTATGAAGTTAATCGGTCAGATGTCTGTGTTGAGCTTATGGTTTACATCAACCCAGAGCGAGCTGGTTCGCAAAGACTCAAAAACATCTCGTTTATGAACAGACCCTGGCTAATCATTTTCTGAAATGACGTTCCAGAAAATCACATTCTTTAGGTGATAAATCGTATTTTTGAGCAACTTTTTCAAGCAGCTTCCGTCGATCAACTTCAGGCTTTTCGTCTAATAATTCAGAAAATTCCCTGATAGCTTTCTGGATCATTTCCCCTGGGGGATGGATAGTCGTTTTTGGCATACATGTGTCCCGTATATAATGTGTAAATAAAACCTACTCTCTGATCGGTTCGAGGATGACCCCCGATAGCGGTGGAATCGACATGGTTGTGTGATATGGTGCCTGGGCATAAGGGCTCTCAATCGGACTGTAGCTTGTTGGGTCGCTGGCATCTGAGCCGCCATACCTTGAGTTATCAGAACAAAATACTTTCCGATACCGGCAATTAGTGGGTAAGCCCACCTTATAATCAGAGAAGGTTTGCGGAGTATAATTAAAAACAGCCACAAGATGATTATTACGGTCTTTACCATATCTGGCAAAGGAAATAATAGAATTATTTCTGTCTTCCAGATCAAGCCATTGAAAGCCCTCTTCAGAAAAGTCAAGCTCCCAGAGAGCAGGCTGGGCTTTGTACATCATATTGAGATCGGTGACAAAATGTTGCATCTGGCTATGGTACTTGCCTTCTTTAAGAAGATGCCAGTCGAGGCTCCGTTTGCAATACCATTCCGACCATTGGCCAAATTCTGCCCCCATGAAGAGGAGTTTCTTTCCGGGGTGCATCCACATTGTCACCAGAAGAAGACGAAGGTTGGCGAATTTTTGCCATAAATCGCCTGGCATTTTATCGATCAGTGATTTCTTCCCATGGACAACCTCGTCGTGGGAGAGCGGGAGGATGAAGTTTTCCGAGAAGGCATACATGATGGAGAAGGTAAGGCTGTTATGGTGATATTTTCGATAGAGAGGATCATTGGAAAAATAATTTAAAATATCGTTCATCCAGCCCATATTCCATTTGAAACCAAAGCCAAGGCCACCCTGGTCTGTTGCCTTTGAGACCCCGTAGAAATTTGTAGATTCTTCTGCAATCAGCAGGGTATCAGGGAAGATGTCATAGACTTTGGAATTGAGGTGTCGGAGGAATTCGATGGCTTCAAGATTTTCCTTCCCACCGTAGCAGTTAGGCAGCCATTCACCGTCATCTCGGGCATAATCGAGATAGATCATGGAAGCCACAGCATCTACCCGCAACCCGTCGATGTGGTATTTATCTAACCAAAAAAGGGCATTGGCTATCAGGTAGTTACTCACCTCGTTTCGGCCGTAGTTATAGATATAAGTGCCCCATTCCGGATGTGAGCCCCGACGATAATCTTCATGTTCATACAGGGCTGTGCCGTCGAACTGTCCGAGACTGTGTCCATCCTTTGGGAAATGAGCAGGAACCCAGTCAAGGATGACACCGATATTACTTTGATGACAGAAATCAACAAAATACATAAATTCATCGGGGGTTCCATATCGACTACTGATACTAAAAGGTGCAGTGACCTGGTATCCCCATGATTCGTCAAGAGGATGTTCCATAACCGGTAGAAGCTCAATGTGCGTAAAACCGAGCTTTTTAACATAAGGAATCAGCTTGTCGGCAAGTTCCCGGTAGGTGAGGAAACGGTCTGGATCTTCGGGATCTCTTTGCCAGGAGCCGGGATGTACTTCGTAAATGGAAAGTGGGCCGTCGTAAGGTACGGTGTTTCGTTTTGTTTCCTGCCACTGATGGTCATTCCAGTTAAAGGTGTTAACTGACTTCACCACGGACCCGGTTTTAGGTCTTAGCTCACCATAGAATTGGAAAGGGTCGCATTTTTCAAGGATGTGTCCTTCCTGAGTCTTTATGGCAAATTTATATATTTCATTTTCCTGCAAACGCGGTATGAAAAGTTCCCAGATTCCAGATGTTCCAAGATTTCGCATCTGATTGACACGACCATCCCAACTGTTGAAGCTGCCGACAACCGAAACAGCTTGAGCATTCGGGGCCCATACGCGGAAAATGATGCCGCTTATCTTGTGAATGTTGATCGGATGAGCGCCCAAGTGGTCGTATAATTTGTAATTTCTTCCTCCGTTAAAAAGAAAACGATCCTGTTCTCCAAGTTGTACCGTAAACCTGTATGGGTCATTTGTTGCCCAAACTGTTCCGTCTTGAAAGTGTATTTCATATTGGTACGCATACGGATCTAAAAATGGATCTTCCAACTGCTCTATGTCCAGGACAATTTCAAAGACACCGTCCTGATGAATACGTTCCATGTCATGACTGCTTTTGTCGAGCAGCAGTTTTACTTTAAAGGCGTGGGGATGGAAAGTCCGCAGTGTAACAAATCCTTCTCGGGGTACGGAGAAATGTGCACCGAGATAGAGAAAAGGATCATGGTGACTACAGCTCAGGATTTTCTCTAAATCACTATTCATAGTAGGCTTGAGTATGCTTGGCTAGGTTGTCGAAGAGTTGTCTGATTATAATTGTATACTGTTTCTCGAATTGTTAATAGTATGTTATAAAAGGTGATTTGTCATGATCAATCGCCCTATTGGATTGATTTTGGATGGATTTATTGAGATAATGCTCATTTCCTTTTTCCGCTTGGCTCTTGACGTGGAGAACTGGGGTTTGTTATTATTATGTATAGAATGAAATGTAGACACACGAGTGGAAACTGTGGTGAAAGAACATCACTCTTTTTTTACTTTCTTCTAAAAACAGCCAGTAGACTCAGGAAGTACTTGCTATGAAAGAACAATCGCCCCCTGAAGGTAACTCTTTGGCAGGGAGTTTCCTCGTGTCCACTCCCCAAATGCCTGATCCCCGTTTTGAGGAGCACGTTATTTATATTTGTGCCCACAATGAGGAAGGTGCCATGGGGGTTTGTGTTAACCGGCCCAATCATATTTTTTCCCTCGCAGAAATACTTCAAGGGGCTAATCTACCGGTACCAGATAAAAAACTGGCCCCTGTTCATATCGGCGGACCTGTTGAGCTTGAGTCGGCTTTTATTCTCTACCTCTCCGATTATTCTGCCGAACATAAGCTGGACATCAGCGAAACGGTTTCCCTCACCAGAGAGACGAAGGTTCTCGAAGAAATTTCTAAAGGAGGGGGGCCTTCTACTTATCTGTTTATTTTAGGCTATACCGGGTGGGGACCTGGCCAACTCGAAAATGAACTATTGGAAAACGGCTGGCTGACCTTACCTGCAAGTGATAACATAATCTTCGATATGTCCGATGAACTCAAATGGAAGGCTGCTGCAATGCAGTATGGCATTGATATAGCCATCTTTGAGGATGTTATCGGGAACGCCTGATTTCACCTGATCGTTTATGATATGTTGCAGATGCTCTTTCTTATTCTATATACTGTCTTTCAAATCTGAATGTTACTTTTAGATGAAATGCAGTAAAGAGAGATGTATAGTGACCTTTTGTCCACAGCTGCACAAGTAAGGACAGATTATGCCTTATTGGTGTGTTTTTGGGACTGTCCCCCCCCTAAAAAAATTGGTAATGATAAAAGGTAAGTAATGACGTTAGTGTCCCAGATATTTTCCTGTAAGCGATGTGGTTACTGTTGTCACGGCGAGACCACGGTTTCTTTGGATGAGAAAGATCGAGAGCGAATGGTTAAAGCTCTCAACATACCGGAAGAAATTGTTAAAGAAACTTTTTGGCGTCAGACCGGGAAGATTACTCAGATGAAGACTGTTGACGGGCATTGCGTCTTTTATGAGGAAGGCTGTAACGTCCATAATGGGAGGCCATGGCGATGCGCGCAGTGGCCTTTGCATCCATCTATCCTCTCTGATGAGAATAATTTTCATACCATTTCTGAATCATGCCCCGGTATAAAAAAAGACGTCAGTTACGAGGTTTTTTGCCAAATTCTCAGAAAACTGATGGATGAGGCCGATATAAAATGCTGATAAGTACCCCTCAAGGGGCTATTGAAAAGAATCCCGACGTATTTCCCGTTTATCGTGCTTGAAAGTGTACACTCACCTATACAATGAAACACCAGCTCCTCTTTCTTGGAAAAATAAAGGATAGGTTTATTGAAGATGGGGTGGAGGAATATGCCTCCCGTCTCCAGCACTATACCAACTTCTCAATTACCATTCTCAAGGAAAAAGGAAAAGGGCGAGGTAAAATAATGTCCGCCGAAGGGCAAGGGAAACTCTTACTTCAGGCGGTTCCGGCAGGAGCAACAATTGTAGTTCTTGATTCAAGCGGAAAACAGTTTTCCTCCGAAGCTTTTTCCCGGAAAATTGATCAATGGGAAATGCAGGGAATAAAACAGGTCTGTTATCTGATCGGCGGGCCCGATGGTCACGCGCGTGAAGTAATTGGTGCGGCGGACTTGCTCGTGTCGCTTTCCAAGATGACTTTCACCCATGATATGGCTAGACTGCTGCTTGTAGAACAACTGTACAGAGCTTATACCATAAAGGCCGGGGAGCAATATCATAAGTGAACAAATGATCTTATAATTGAAACGTTAAGTATATGTCAAAGCGGCTTTTTTTCATTAAAATAGCATGGGAGGGTTGGACGTCAGAGAGTAATGGTGCCTTTCGAGGTCGTTTTACAACAACCCGGTTCTCTGCTTTTTTCAGTGCGATCTTAAGGAGTGCCCCACCGTCTGGATCCCCTCCAACAAGGGAGCGAATTATCCGTAGTGTCTGCTTGTTAAGAGCCGATTGGTTACGGTGAGGATACATCGGATCCAGGTAAATTGTATGAAAGGTCGAACTGTTTTTTTGCAGATACGTCTGAGTGTCTCCCAGTACCAGGTTTAACTTTGATTGGATAATCCCGTCAGTTTTTTCCTCCTTTGCAGCTCGGTAAAGACCGTCTTCCAAAAGCGCTCCTATGATCGGAGATCTTTCGCACATAGTTACACTGCAATCAAGACTTGCCAGTACAAAGGAATCAGAGCCAAGTCCTGCTGTCCCATCCAAAATAGTAGGTCTGAACCCAGACTTAACCCCAGCTGCGCGAGCGATTGCTTGTTTAATGGTACGATTTTGTGACAATCTAAAACCATTCTTTCCATGAACAAAATCAACAAACAATAGGCAGATCGACTTCTGTGAACCAAGGGGCATGTGTAGAAGTTGTAAACCTTTGGGGGTATATGCAAGAACAAACTCAGATGATCGATGTTCAATTGAAGAAATGAAGGGGAGATTGAGTTTAGCGGCTAATAGGGCCGCTTTTTGTAGAATTATCGCGGAATTTATTGTAGATGAAACAGAAATTGAACGTATTGGAAGCATGAGATTTTCATCGTTAATGGCTTAAAATAATAACAGATTGAATGTGTGACAGTACAGTGACAGTACAGTGACAGTACACAACTCAATCTTAAAACCGACAAGTATACCATGCCAAATCAAAAACCAGAAGTTATAGCTGTCATACCTGCCCGTTACGAGTCAAATCGATTTCGGGGGAAGCCGCTTGCCAAGATTGCCGGTAAACCAATGATTCAGCACGTAGTGGAACGGGCTCGTGCTGTAAAAATGCTTTCCCGGGTAGTTGTGGCAACAGATGATCAGCGCATCGCCGGGTGTGTCACAGATTTTGGAGGGGAATACGTGATGACCAGGAGCGATCATGTTTCCGGCTCAGACAGACTTGCCGAGGCTGCGGAAATTCTTCAGATTTCCGAACATGACGTGGTGGTAAACATCCAGGGCGACCAACCGCTGTTTCCTGCTGAGGTGGTGGAGCAGGTCGCGCAACCCTTACTTGATGATCTGGCTCTGCCAATGTCTACTCTCATCTATAAGATTGTAAGACCAGAGGAGATAGATGATCCTAATCATGTTAAGACTGTTTTTGACAAAGACAATTACGCACTCTACTTTTCGAGATCGCCGATTCCCTTTCAACGCAATCCAGACGATAAAGTTAAACCCACATACTATAAACACCTGGGTTTTTATGCATATCGAAAAGGATTTTTACTCTCTTTTGTTGCCTTGCCCGAAGGGGAATGGGAAAGGTTTGAAAAACTTGAGCAACTGCGGGCACTGGAATATGGTTACAGAATAAAGGTTACGGTAACCGAACATGACTCAATAGAAGTTGATACCCCTGAAGATCTCCTCCGTGTGGAAAAATATCTTCTCAATGGAGTATAATATTTTGACTATTCGACATAAATAGCGGACAATGACAGCAATCATTGGTTGGATCTATTTTTTACGAGGTTAGGTTTGATATTAGAGAAACTTCAGCAGATGCGGGAAGTGCAGCTTTCCCCCCTTGATCTGCTACCGCAGCAAGACTTACGTGAAAAAATTTTAGACCTTGTCCTGCGGGGGGTTCCTGCCGGTACACACTCAGCTGCTAAAGCCCATCTTCAATCTTTTCGGCAGGAGCTGTTGGCTGCGAACGTTGAAAACGTCAAAGTGGTGGTCTTTGGCGGGGGAACAGGTTTGTCCAATATTATCGGCGGTGACTCCAGGCTTGCCAGTTGGACTCAAAAACCTTTTAATGGTCTGAAAGAAATTTTTCCGCAAACGCGTTCAGTCGTCTGCATTACCGATAATGGTGGATCAACAGGAGAGTTGCTAAAAGATTTGCCAATAGTTGCTGTTGGTGACATGCGACACGTGTTGTTGTCTTCTATTCAACTGGTCAATTTACAAAAAAGATACAATATCGATCCGATGGAAGCAGCTGAGGTGGCTTCCATTCTAGCCGAGGTGTTCAACTGGCGATTTACCGGTCCACTAGAAAGAAATCATCCTGATTTTTTAAGCATTGAAGCAAAACTCAGACATCTCCCCAGGGCTTTCGAGCAATTTTTACAATCTCTTTTCAACTATCTCTTCAGCGATCAGAGACTCGCTACTACCCTGCAACGTTCCCATTGCTTTGGTAATCTCCTTCTCGCCGCTGTGGTTTATCGGGAGATTGATCAGGGGATGACAAATGTCGACTTAGCCCGCAATCAAAAAGTGCTGCACAAGGCTCTTTTTAGCGGCCTGAACGTGATGGCACAAGCCATCGGCGCCGGTGAGAGGGCAGTGTTGCCATGTACCTCGACGCCGGCCCAGCTTCGGGTGCTTTACACCAATGGAGTTGAAATTACTGGAGAACATAAACTGGGCGCGGCTAAAAGAGGTTTCCCCGTCGAAAGTGTACAGGTAGATTACTGTGATACTGTGCGTATTTATGAAGAAGTTCTGGATGATATCCGAGACGCCGATATCATAATTCTTGCTCCTGGCAGCCTGTATTCTTCTATAATTCCCGTGTTCAAGGTACCAGGCCTGGCGAGTGCTGTCAGGAATAATCGGAAGGCTCTGAAAATACTTGTCTCAAACCTTTGGGTACAGGCTGGTGAAACTGATCTCTCCATTGCTGATCCGGAAAGAAAATTTCATGTATCCGACATGATTCGTGCCTATGAAAAAAATATTCCCGGCGGTACAGGGGGGCTTTTCAACGAGGTGCTTTGCATATCTTTGAAAGATATTCCCGCCTCAGTCTTGCAAAAGTATGCGGTGGAAGGGAAGATACCGATTTTTTTAGACAGGGATCAACTGACTGAGCAAAGCTATATTCCTGTGGAATGCGGAGTGTATTCACTAGATGCACTTGCGGAAAGAGGAGTAATCCAGCATGATCCAGGCACACTCGCCCTGGCAATTAAAGGACTTTACAATGGGCGAAGTTGTTTTTCTGATACTTTAAAAGAGTTAGAATATCGACCTGAACCATTGCCGACAAGGTATCAGCTTCAGGAGGGCATGCATATCCAACCCTTTCAGAGGTACATCGGCATAATGGAACGATTGGATAATCTTAACATCTCCTTTATTGGGGGGAATAGCCATGTCGATGAAGGTGCCTTGAAATCGACAATCGGAGAAATTCTTTTAGACCACCCTATTATTCCACTCAGCCATCTTGATTATTTTGAAGGACTGCATTGTATAGATCCGAAATACTGGAACAGGGACCAACGCTGGGATAATGTTTTTTCCTTTTTTGATCCTGATGATAAATGTATCAAAATCAGAGGAGACCAGGTCCTAATCCGGCAGAAACTTGAAGTGGCTCTGATGATCGCTTTTGGGGAATCGCTTCTTGGGGATTATGCCAAGGAAAAGGTGATAAAGAAAGTCGAAATTGATCAGATCTGTCTTGGCAGGGTGTATCATCTTTTTCTGAGGGAGAAGAAAAAGAGAGTTTGTTTCTTAAGTCATGAACAGTTGTGTACCTTTCTTTCCCTTGCCCGGATGTGCTCTACTAATGATGAAAATCACTATACCCGTCTGGTAAATAATGGCGAAGGGTTCACTCCACCTGGGTTGTTTATGGGACTTATGTACGCCTGGTATATCGACAATCGTTTTGCCAGCCATATCGAGTACAAAATGTCAGTCATGAAAATTAATCAAACGGATCTTATTCCAGAGCAGTTGAAAATGGCAGAAAGACGACGGAAGATGATAGAGTTTTTCAAAGAGGTTGTTTTTAGTACCTTATAAATTATTTTCTGCGTTTTGTGGCAGAAAATAATTTGGTGAAGGTACTTATCCAAGCATTTCAAAAAGTTCCGATTTGTTCGGGTTAGGTGAAAATCATGAAAGGTAGTTTTGACCATCCGTATGGCTGAAAAGATGAAAATTCTCATTGTAGATGATGACGACAGGATCCGTGATCTTTTTCGCAGGTGGCTGGAAAGAGCAGGTTTCCATGTATATGAGGCAGAGAATGGTAAGAAAGGAGTTGCGGTCCAGCAGGCCAATCCTGTCGATTTACTTATTTGTGATCTCATTATGCCGGTCCAGGAGGGAATTGAGACAATTACCCAGTTTAGAGATGAATTCCCCGAGATCGGCATCATTGCCATCTCTGGTGGAGGGAAAATAGGTCCGGATTCTTACCTGGCCATGGCTGAGCACCTTGGTGCATGGCGGGTTTTCACCAAGCCTGTAGATATGCCATTGCTTATTGAGACAATTAAGGAGTGGGAGCGAACCCAGCGGGATTAGTGATAATTACTCCGTTTTTCAAGGTTATATAATGGAAATAAAGGCCCTTGTTGTAGATAACAACCCAGTACTGCTAAGAGCAGTTTCTGCCATTCTCGGTCAAGAAGGCTGTGTCGTGCAAACTGCGGGGACAGGTCTTGAAGCGCTTGAAATCGTGGATGATTTCTGTCCGGATGTGGTCTTTACCGATCTTATTATGCCCATGGTCAGCGGGGAACAATTATGTAGGATCCTTCGCAACACGAAGAAGCATGAAGCAGTTTTTATTGTCGTTCTTTCCGCCATCATCGTTGAAGACCGTGAAAGAATTCTTCGTGAAGTTCATTGCGATATGTGTATTGCCAAAGGAAATCTGCATGAAATACGAAAGCACCTTCAGGAGGCGCTACGAACTTTTAATGACCGACATACCTGGATTTCCGATAAGAATAGGAAGGCTGCGCGTATTCCTGATGGCTTGAAACCGTCTCGTATGACCAGTGAGCTTTTATCGGAAAAACGTCATCTCTCCAGTATATTAGCCAATCTTGGGGAGGGGATAATCGAGCTTAACTATCAGGGTAAGGTGGTAGCGGCAAACAGTGCTGCTCTTAAAATCCTTTCCTGCCGGGAGGAAATAATTGTCGGGATGCCACTGCCCGAAGTTATGGATTGGGGAAAATTTAATACAGCTATTCGACAATGGACCGAACAGCAGCTTATCGCCTTAGGGATGGATAAATATGACATTTTCGAAGATGATCCACTTTTACTTGATGACAGGATTGTAACCGCCACTTTCATTCCGATTTCGGAAGCCGATTCCATTTTTGGTCTTTGCATCCTGCGTGATATTTCGCGACAATTTAAAGCAGAAAAACACCATAAAGAGTTGGACAATGCCCTAAAACTCGTAAAAAAAATGGATGCCATGAGTTGTATGGCTGGTGGATTTGCCCACGATTTTAACAACCTGCTGACTGTGATATGTGGCAACCTTGATATTGTTACATTCCTCGGCGAGAAGCAAAGCAGGGATGAGCGTAAAATGCTGCTGGATCAGGCAAAAAAGGCTGCACTTGTCGCTGTAGATCTTACCCGACAGATATCTTGTTTTTCGAATTTTGGCATAGTGAGTAGGGAAAACGTACAGATAGAGCAGCTTGTAAGGAATACGGTTGGTGATTTTTTTAGTTGGAAAAAGAATCAATACGAAATAAAGGTAACCAGCAAAGGTGGTCTTATTCATGCCGACCCGGAAGAATTATCCCTGGCGATAGTGAATGTTTTACAGAATGCCGTCGAAGCGTCTTCGGGAAAGAAGCTTGAAGTTATTATCGGTGAAAATGAATTTGCAACTCCTCAATTGATGTCTGGGCAATACGTGCCTGCCGGCAAATATGTCCGGATTGACATATGCGATTTAGGTAGAGGAATTAATTCGGAACAGCTATTCAGGGTTTTTGACCCGTATTATTCCACGAAACAACGAGGAACTCTGAAAGGAATGGGCCTTGGCCTCACTGTGGTATATGCGATTCTTCGAAATCACGGAGGATACGTTGTGGTTAGTTCCAAGTCAAATCAAGGTACCACCGTCTCTTTATATCTCCCGGCTATCCAAGATGATAAAAACATGTCTCCTGCTCAGAAATCGATAGCTACTGTGGATCGTTTTGTGCTGCTGATTGAGCCTGAAAAGCAGATGAGTGAAGTAGGGAAAATAATGCTTGGATATCTTGGGTTTTCGGTCAGGGTCGCAGGTGACCGTGCAGGAGCGATTCATGAGCTCAAACAATTTACCGACGATCCGCTGTTACCACGGCCACTTGTTTTTCTTGCTCTTTCCGATGTAAATGGTGAATCGGCAATAGAGACCTGCCGGTTATTGCATGAAATTGACCCCGATTTAAAAGTCATAGCTATGAGTGGCACGATCCTTGATCCTGTCATGCAGAACTGTCGGGAGTTTGGTTTTATCAATACCTTATCTAAACCATTTACCATGGACAGTCTCAAACATGTAACCAATACGGTTTTGAATACCTGAAACCAGGTTTATTTTCTCGGCCCTTTCCGCCTGTTCATGAAAATGATACCTACGACAAAGGTGATGATGCCGATGGCGGGATGAGTGGTGTTCAACAAGATCAGAGACGATAGACAGAGCAGCACTCCAAGAGTGACATTATTCATTGTATCCTTTTAACACTTCGTCAGTGTTAACCTCCATTGTTGATCGAGTTTTTTGGGTGAAACAGGTTCACTGGTTTTTATCTCTGGAGAAAAAAGAGCGATCCTGTATTCATTGACCAGATCCCGGAAGCGAAATACTTGTTCCAGCGCCTCTCCTGATAATTTTCCCCTTTTTGCCATAATTTGATGAAGGTTTTCGAGATAGGGGAGCAGTTGCGCAGTTTTTTGACCGTCTTTTCCTGGGTTTGCATGGAATCTTTCGATTCGTACAATAAGACTTTGCAACTGCCTGTCGATGTTCTGAAAATCAATTGGCTCTAAGTCAGAAATGAGCTCAAGCGGAAAAATATCGTTTAGGTGGGCGTGAAAATCAGCCTCTTTATCGGCTGGCAACACAAACTTATTGGACTCCTTGGAAAATATTTTCCTTATAGTTTCCTGCGCAGTTCGTCTTTTACGAACAAGGGCCATGAGGTCGTGACATATTTTCTGTCCAGCTGCGTAGAGGCCACGGCCCTCGATTTTTTTGATGGTTATGCAGAATGTTTTTTTATCTATAATTTCGCCAGGAATCGGGGCAAAGAGAGAAGAGAGAATAAAAATGAGCAGCTTATCTGTGACTTCCTTGCGTGTTTTACCGATATTCATCAGCCAGACAGAGGAGGGGCCGGAAAGTGTGGTCGTGCAGAGCTTCTTCAATGCTTTATATTGAGTGGTAAATTGCAGCGTGTACAGATACAGAGTGCCCTTTCTGTTCAGGTCTTCAGCGATTTTTTTGTCTTTTTCAAAGGCAATTCTGACACAGTTGCCTTCCGGTTGAGCGATGAGTACCGGGTAGAGGAAACCGGCAACATCACCCTGGGGTGTGTAGGTCGGGATTGTCTGGGGTAATCCTGAAAAGTTCCAGCTAGTGTGTGTGGTGTCGCCCCAGTGATTGACAAGCTCTTGTTCTGTATCGCTCAGTCTTTGCTGATGTGCTGGGACCTCGCTGCGGGCCCCTGATGCCAGAAGTTCCGGCAGATTCCGTCCGGTGCAGAGATCCTTGCCGGTATCATCAAAGAGGAGAAAGCGAGGTTGAAGATGTTGGGGAATGTTTTCGGACCAGTCTGAACGACGAATTAACAGGTTGAACTGCTTTAAAATGGATGTCTCAAGAGCAGAGTATAACGAACCCGAGCCAGAATTCATATCATCCAGCAACCTGTTCACCGTATCACTAATCGGCACTAAATTTTTCCTGATGCTTTTCGGCAGTGCTTTGAGCAGAAAGGTTAATTTTTCCTTGAGGAGTCCGGGAACCAGCCATTCAAAAAAGTCGGGTGAAACAGTGCCTGCAAAATCAAATGGAAGCCGAAAGGTGACGCCGTCACTATCTGATCCAGGTTCAAAATGATATTCCAGTCTAAGCTGCATACTCCCGAGGGAAAGTGAGAGTGGAAAATCGATAAGTTCCTTTTCTTCCGGCTTGCGTCTTAGCACATCATCGTCATTCATCAGGAGGAAAGACTTGTTACGTTTTTTCTTCAAGAAACGGTTCAGGGTTGTCTGGTCATAGACGTCGATGGGGATTCTTTGAGCGTAAAATGTATGAAGAGTCAGCTCGTCGGTAACAATATTTCTAACTCTGAGTTTTTCTTCAGCTTCCTGCCACTTTTTTATGAGCGACAGATTGTGGTCAAGAAATCGATAAGAGCCTTTTAATTCCCCTGAAACGAGTGCCGACTGAATAAATATGTCACGGGCTTCCTCAATATTTTTTTTACTCCTTTTGCCAAAATTAACTTTTCGACCGGTGGCAATAATCAATCCGAAAAGAGATACCTTTTCGTCGGCGACGACCTGTCCGGTTTTTTTCTGCCAATGGGGATTGGACCAGGAATATTTGCAGAGCTGACCGGCAACCGATTCAATCCAGTCGGATTCAATGGTGGCAACAGTGAGGGCGTAAAGTCTGTTCGTTTCGAGAAACGATGCCGCCACCAGCCATTGACCGCCTTTGGTAAATTGATGTGAACCTGGGAAAATCATCAATTCTTTGTTATGAATGCCTTGATAAAGGCGACCTTGTTTTTTTCTGGCAAGATTTCGCAGGAAACCGGCAAGAAAAGATTTATGGATCTGCTCGTAAGAAGCGTCTGATGAGTTTTCGATAAAACCCTGCCTCCTCTCAATGATTCTGCTTAACTGGGTGTGGAGATCGAACCATTCACGCATCCGCTGAAACGACAGGAAATATGTTTTGCAATACTTTTTCAACTTTGACCATGATTTGGAGTTGCTTGGATTGTTGTGAAACTGGTTCCAAATGTTGAGGAGTACCATGAAGTCAGAGTGCGGGTGACCGAATTGCTTGTGAGCAGCATCGGCCTCCTTTTCATACTCAGCAGGGCGTGTACGAGGATCCTGGATAGCAAGGACCGCCGAGATAATTTTAATTTCCCGCAGACAGTTGTTGTCATTTGCTTCGATGATGATTCGGGCGATACAGGGGTCTATAGGCAGATCGGCCATTATCCGTCCCCGTGTGGTCAGCTGCATTGTGTTGTCGATCGCGCCGAGCTCCTTGAGCAGACGGTACCCTTCTCTGACGGCATTTTTAAAAGGAGGATCCAGAAATGGAAAGTTTTCAGGGTCTCCCAGTTTCAAGGATATCATTTGTAAAATGACTTCAGCAAGATTAGAACGCTTTACCTCGGGCAGAGTGTATTCGGGCCTGTCATTAAAGTCTTCCTCTGAGTAAAGACGGATACAAAGACCAGGAGCCACCCGACCGCATCGACCTTTCCGCTGATCACAGCTGGCTCTTGAAATCCTGGTTACAGGTAAGCTTGTGGTTTTGGCACGGACATTATAGTAGGAAATGCGGGCGAGCCCGCTATCGACAACATATCTGATGCCGGGAACAGTGACAGAGGTTTCGGCGACATTTGTGGCAACGACAATCTTTACCTGGGTGAAGTTTTGAAAGATTCTTTTTTGGTCGCCTGCCGGCAGTCTGCCAAAGATCGGCAGAACTACGGCTTGAGGTATTTTACTTTCAAGTTGTTGACAACAATCACGGATATCACGTTCAGTGGGCAGGAAAACAAGGATATCTCCTTTAGGTTCACGGTCAAACAGATCACAGACAGTTTTCACACAGTGTTCCAGCCCACCATCTTTTTCACCTGAGACCTCTTCTTCAGGAGGATTGTAGCGGAGGGTGACCGGATAGCCGCGTCCTGAAATACCTATGATCGGTGCGTCGTCAAAATGTTTGGAAAACGCCTCGGTATCAATAGTAGCCGAGGTAATGATAAGCTTGAGATCATTGCGGCGCTGTACCAGCTGCTTTAGGTAACCGAGCAGAAAATCTATATTGAGGCTTCTCTCGTGGGCCTCATCAACAATAAGAACGCCGTATTGGGATAAAAGGCGGTCCTGCCTGGTTTCAGCAAGGAGCACCCCATCGGTCATAAATTTAATCTTTGTCGCTGGGGTCGTGTAATCATGGAAGCGAATTTTGTAGCCGACTGTGTCTCCGGCTTTCCCCAACTCTTCAGCGACTCTTGTCGCGACAGTGGATGCAGCAATACGTCTTGGTTGCGTACAGCCGATGAGTAAATCATTTTCCGGAAGGGCCTCAAGGCACATTTTGGGGAGTTGCGTTGTTTTTCCTGATCCGGTATCTCCTGCGATCACAACCACCTGGTTCCTTACAATACTGTCGATAATGGTATCTTTGTGGTTGATTATTGGCAGGTTATCAGGATAAAATATTTTCATGAAAAAATAGATGTCGTCTTTAAAGTGTGTTAAGTCTTTCTGAGAAGTTTACCCGGCTGGTACCTTAGAAATTCTTTTCTTGTTTTTACTCCTCAGGTAAGCGTTAGACTCCGAGGGAGCACTGAAAAGAGCACTCCTCACGGGGGTGCTGGAAAAAGTAAGAAAAAGTTTAGGAAGGTACTTACCCCAACTTATTGCTCATTTATCGGGGATAAATACCATACCATCTAGTTTTCTGTTACCAAAAAAACGAGGTTACCATGAAAGTACGTAAGGCTGTCATACCTGTTGCCGGTCTTGGGACCAGATTCCTCCCGGCCACCAAGGCAATTCCCAAAGAAATGCTCACCATTGTCGATCGACCGACCATACAATATATTGTTGAGGAGGTTGTCGCCTCAGGAATCGATCAGATAATTTTTGTAACCAGTGAGGGAAAGTCAGCAATTGAAAATCATTTTGATTACAATTTCCATCTCGATTCTGTTTTGAAAGAAAAAAATAAAACGATTCTTGGGGAAGAACTTAACAATATCTCTAATCTCATAGACGTCGTATCAGTACGGCAGAAAAAACCGCTTGGTTTGGGTCATGCCATCTGGACTGCCCGTAATGTCATTGGTAACGAACCATTTATGGTCTTACTTGGTGATGATATGGTCTTAAGCAAAACGCCTTGTGCTAAACAACTCCTCAATCTCTTTGAGGAAGTAGGGGAGTCAATCGTCGCAATTCAAAGGGTGCCGATGGAAGAAACCCATCAGTACGGTATTGTGGAGGGAGAAAAAGACGATCATGAGAATACTTATAAAGTTTCTCGCATGGTTGAAAAGCCCGCTCCCGGCACCACAGACTCGGATTTGGCTATTATTGGTAGATACATTTTAATGCCGGATATCTTTAATATTCTGGATACAACGACGCCAGGGCATGGCGGTGAGATCCAATTGACCGATGCGTTATTGGCCCTGACTAAGAAAAGAGGTATGTATGCCCATGAATTTGAGGGAACGAGGTTTGATGCAGGAGACAAAATGGGCTATCTGAAGGCCATTATTGCCTATGGACTCAGACATCCCGACCTTGGCAAGCAGCTGAAGAAACATCTCAAAGAGGTTGTCGCAACTCTATGATCCATCTGGAGGTCGCCGTAGCTGCTCCCCTTGAACAGACCTTAACCTATTGTTTACCGGTGACCGCAGACCAAGGGGCTTGTGTTGAGCAGCCACAAAGTTATGTTGGCAGACGGGTGGTCGTATGGTTGGGTAAGCAAAAGGTGACGGGGTATGTGCTTGATGTAGTTACAATATCTGAAAAAACTCCCTATAAAATAAGACCAATAAGTAAGTTTCTCGATGAGTATCCTCTTTTTCATGAGAATAGTGTCCCTTTCTATAGATGGGTAGCAAACTATTATCATTATCCGCTGGGGCTTGTTATCAAATCAGCCTTGCCGGGCGGACTAGCTCCCAAGAGCATTAAAAAACTTGTTTTAAAAACAGGTTCGGACGAATTTTTAACTTTATTTAAGGCAGAAGTCCCTCTTTGGGCTCAAAAACTATCCATAGAGGGTGGGCTTGGTGCAGCAGAGACTGCAGAGATTCTTACTGACCGGGAGGGAAAAAGGTTGCTGGCTCATCTTACCCAAAAAGATGCTGTCAGCATCGAGAGTGTTATGGCGAAAGATGGTGTCCGGGAAAAGAGTGAGATCTGTTATGCTTTTACTTCCCCGAATATTTTTACTTTAAAGGATACCGATGCAAGCCGTGAGGGTGTTAAGGAGTATCGGCAAAAAATCAGTCGAAAGACTGGAATTGATCTAAAACTCTCGGAAGTCAAAGCTCTTTATAGTCTTCAGAATCTCACTCAAAAAAATAACCGTGACACCATTGCCTTAAAAGATTTAAGGAACGATTATTCCGGTGCCTCGAAAGCGTTGATAGCACTTGAGGAAAAGCAGCTTGTTGTCCGTTCCAGAAAGAGGGTCTTCCGGAGTCCCTTTGGCGAACAGTTGAGACACTATCCACGTCCGAATAGTCTCACGGACGAGCAGCAAACAGTCTTAAATAGTATATATCCGGCAATCAGGGCAAAAGAGTTCTGTCCTTTCCTGCTGCACGGTGTGACAGGTTGCGGTAAAACCGAGGTGTACCTCAGAGCAGCAGAAGAGACCCTGGCTCTTGGCAGGGATGTGATAATCCTGGTTCCTGAAATTGCACTGGCAACCCAACTTGAGGCGCATCTGCTTTCAAGGTTTGGTGATATGGTCGTGCTGCTCCACTCAGGAATGTCGGCGGCGGAAAGATTTGATCAGTTTTATCTCGCTCTTACCGGAAAAGCAAAAGTTGTTATTGGGGCCAGATCCGCTCTTTTTGCACCTTTGAGAGATCCCGGGCTAATAGTCGTTGATGAAGAGCATGACGCCAGC
This sequence comes from Desulforhopalus sp., assembly GCA_013139415.1. Taxonomy (GTDB): domain Bacteria; phylum Desulfobacterota; class Desulfobulbia; order Desulfobulbales; family Desulfocapsaceae; genus Desulforhopalus_A. Next base: position 2,653 of record WTAT01000604.1, on the reverse strand, counting down.
TTCAAACAAGACGATAGCTTTCGCTATCATGGTCGCGACATTGCCGTATTGCGTGCAAAACAGCATGGTTCTGTTGTAATACTGGGATCGGCAACACCCTCCATTACCAGTTATGCGCATGCGCAAGCAGGCAAGTATACGCTACTAACTATGAAGAACAGGGTAGGAAACAGCTCTTTACCGGTTGTCACCATAGTTGACCTCAATAAAAAACAGGCGAAAGAGACTAAAGGTATAATTAAAAGGGAACTGCAGGCGAAGTTGGCCGGAAACCTTGCCAAAGGGAAACAAAGTATCCTGCTGTTAAACAGGAGGGGGTTTTCTGCCGTGGTACTGTGCCGGGATTGCGGCACGCCGGTACAGTGTACTCATTGTCATGTTTCGCTGACTCTCCACAAAGGAAAAAATAGACTCATTTGTCATTATTGTGGCTTTTCAACGGCTCACAATAGTGTCTGTCTGGAATGCCGGTCCACAGATCTCGTTCCGGCAGGATTTGGCACCGAAAGGGTCGAAGAGGAGGTCTTGGAGCTTTTTCCGGAAGCGAGAATCAAAAGACTCGATTCCGACACGGCCTCTGATCGGAAGAAATTTCTCTCTATTTTATCACAAATGCATGAAGGTGAAATAGACATCCTTATAGGAACACAGATGATTGCCAAGGGGCACCACTTTCCTAATGTCACGCTTGTAGGCGTTGTCTGGGCAGATGGTGGCATGAGCATGCCTGACTTCAGGGCGGCCGAAAGAACATTTCAGCTTATTACTCAGGTGACAGGGAGGGCTGGGCGGGGAGATGAACCAGGAGAAGTCTTTATTCAGACCATGCGTCCGGACCACTATGCTATTGTATATTCGAGAGATCATCAGTATGGGAAAATGTTTGCCCATGAGATGAAACTGCGGCAGCACCCTGCCTTCCCGCCGTATCTGCGATTGACTGTTCTGCGAATCCAGGGGCGAGTGGAAAACGAAGTTCAGCAAACTGCAGTGGGTATCGCCAGGTTCTGCAGGCAAACGGTCAAAAAAGAAAAACATAGAATCGAAACGCTTGGTCCGGCACCTTCACCTCTGGACAAGATCAAGGACAATTATCGGTGGCAGATCCTTTTAAAGGGGAGATGTACAGATGAGATGCATGCTCTGTGCACGGCCATCAAAGGCACCAGGCAGGATTTGGTAGGAAGACAATGTACCCTGACCATCGATGTTGATCCGGAAAACATGATGTGATTCCTTAGAACCAAAGAAGCAGGAAAACAAGGACAGAATATCCTTGATTCAATTACTGCTGCCATCAAAGTGAACCCTTTCTTCGTGTTGCATCTGCTTGAACATTACCACCTGTGTATATTTACCGACCTCGCACCGGTTGCGAATGTGACTTGCTCTAGATCCCAAGGAGGGAATTTTGACCTACGGATTAGAAGTCCGTTCGAGTATATTTTGACCAAGGTGATCACGTCAAACGATCGAAGTATCCCTAAAGCCTTAGTGATTCAAGCCCTCCATTTGGAGATCGAGCTGGAGGCTCTTGGGCTGAGATTCGTGCGTATCCTATAAACATCACTTAGCCTCTCAATCTGTGCGAGGCAATTTGTGCGAGGTATCTGTTTGTTACTCTACGAGTAAAGATGGGACTGTTAGGGAAATATCAGTTTGGCCTTTGCTGTCAGCACTTATATCTAAAACGCCTTCCAGTTTTTCAATTGCTGCCTGAACGTTATTGTTGGAGAATTCTTTAAGAGTTGGCTGAAGTTTACCGATGAGGCGAAATATTATTTCGACTGCCTTTTGCTTCTGTCGGGTTATGATGACAAGATTGTGGTCGGTACTGAGTTGTTCCAGACAGACAATATACATCCGGTAAAATACATGTTGCAGCAATGATGGGTCATTATATGTGGAGGCGAGCCCTTCCCCGAGTTTGAGTGTGACGTTGATCTGTCGCAACCTGGAAAAACGCTTCAGGAAGGTGTACTCTTCGGTAATGAGGTCATTGACCAGGAAGGAGGAACACTGTGTGTCCGACCTGTGGGCAAAAGCGCTGAGATGATGTAACATATCGGCCGCAATAATCACCCTTTGTTCAATGGAAGAAATTGCCTTTTTTAGGCGTTCAACCGACAATTCATTTTCATCCAACCCACTCATTTCAATGAGATCACTCATTAGGCCATTAGATTCTCGTATAATGCCAAGATGATTTTTCATGTCGTGGGAAAACCCGGCCATCAATCGACCAAATGATTCTGCCTGTTCCTGCCGTATACTATTTTCTGTAGCATCATTCATAATGAGTCCTATGACTTGTTGCGCTTTTCATACGCCAAGTTTATTTTTTGAAGAAGTTCATTAAAATCGACTGGTTTCATGATGTAATTGAGGGCACCTTTTTCCATTGCCATTATGCCGGCGGCCCCAGAACCATGACCAGTAAGCATAATAACCTCAATGGCGGGGTCATATTTTTTTATTCCAACGAGAACATCAATACCAATCATGTCCGGCATTTTTAGGTCAAGAATTACGATGTCAGGAGCTATTTCCACAAGTTTTGCCAATCCCTCTGTGCCACTGTGCACGTCTGTAACGTCAATGCCGCGTATACGAAGGCGCTCAGACAGGGTTGAAGCAAACTCAACTTCATCAT
>WTAT01000120.1 GCA_013139415.1 Desulforhopalus sp. | reverse complement strand
AGGCAAGGGCAAAAAACTTGGTAAGGTGCTTGTCGAACTGGGTTATATAACTGATATACAGGTTACTGAATCACTCACGAGGCAGCTTTCACTGCAAATGGTCGACTGTAATGATTACTCACCAACCAAAGAACTTCTAGGTCTGGTGCCAAAGGCAACTGCCGAGCAGAAATTAGTTCTCCCTCTCGAGTTGAAAGAAAAAAATCTGTTGGTTGCGATGGCCAATCCTCTCGACTGGGAGACGATTGAAGATCTTTCATTCGAGACAGGTCTGAAGATATCTGTTTCGATTGCTGGAGAAGCTAACATTCTCGATTCTATCGAAAAACTATATGGTGCTGAGGATGAAACATTGGATATGCTAGATGAGTTGCCATCATACGATGATGTTGAATTTCTGAAGGAAGAGGAGGAGGAAGACAATACAAATTTTCAGTCACTCTATCAGAACAGTGAAGCCGCTCCAATTGTAAAGCTTGTAACCATGCTTATCGCTGATGCAGTCAAATCTGGTGCAAGTGATATTCACATTGAGCCCAGAGAAAAGTCTACACAGGTTCGCTACAGGATAGATGGCAATCTTAAAGATATGCGGGAGTATCCCAAACAGATTCAGGATGCTGTTGTTTCACGAGTCAAGATCATATCAAACCTTGATATAACTAACAGAAGACATCCACAGGATGGAAGAAGCGCTCTTCGTTTAGAAAAACATACTGTTGACCTCAGAATTTCAACCCTTCCATCAATTTACGGCGAAAAAATCGTTATAAGATTGCTCGATCCGTCTTCAGGACTGATTCCGCTCGCCCAACTAGGTATTTCAGATCATGTTCTTAAACCTTTAATCGACATCTTCAGCCAGCCGCAGGGCATGCTGATGGTTACCGGTCCAACTGGTAGCGGAAAGACCACAACTCTATACTCAATCCTTCAGCAGTTAAGGACCGAATCAAAAAATATCATTACACTCGAAGATCCGGTTGAGTACAAACTTTCAGCAATTACTCAGGTAGGAATAAACGAGGGGATAGGATTTACATTTTCGAGCGCTCTTCGTTCAGTCCTGAGGCAGGACCCTGATATAGTAATGGTTGGTGAAATCAGAGACCTTGATACTGCGGAGATCGGATCAAGGGCTGCTCTGACAGGACATTTCGTTTTATCCACACTTCATACCAACGACACAGTATCCACGATTACGCGACTCATAGATATTGGTTTAGAGCCATTTCTCGTAACCGCGGCTGTCAGCGGCGTTATTGCGCAGAGACTGATAAGGAAGATTTGTTCAAACTGCAAGGTTGAGGCTCCAGCCCCGGAAGATTTTGGTAAATTCAATCTGCCTCGACTGGCAAAATATTACAAGGGGTCCGGGTGCAATAAGTGCAGTAATACAGGATATAAAGGAAGGATCGGAGTATACGAGCTTGTAAAAATGGATTCAAAACTCAAACGACTGATAACAAAGAACTTCACTGTTGATGACCTATGGGAATCTGTAAGAGAATCCGGGACCAAATCCCTTTTTGAAGATGCATGGTTAAAAGTGATTGAAGGGCAGACAACTGTGGAAGAGGTAATAGCCAAAATTCCTTTCCCTCAGTTTCTGGTTGAGCAGGGAAAAGATCTTAATCTGGACGTTGATCATGCCCAGATATCATAACGAAGACTTGCTTCAGATTTCTAAACTGTTTTAAATATACTAAACCTTTTTCTTTGCCGCTTTTTTCTATTCTCCCTTTTCCTTGATTCCTGAATGTACAGTTCCTGTTCTTCAGGATATAGAGCGAACAGTTCCTTCCAGAATTTTATCGCATTGGCAATATATACAGGATTGTATGTCTTGCGCGGTCGCCCAATAAGCGAACACGTGCTCTTGTCACCGTTAACGTAAACCAGGCCGAGTATATCACCGTTTCTGCTTACATGAGGTTCAAAAGGGAACGTCATACAGGTAAAAGAACGTTTAGACCTTTTACAGCCTTCAGGCCCCGGGCACTGGGAATACACATAGTATGACTCCGACTCATCTATGAATTTCCTGATCGTCCTGTTTTTGGGCGGCATTCTCTTCCAGAATTTACCGTTGTTTCTGTGCCATTTAAATTCTTCATGAAAGAGTATAGGGACAACATAATCGTTCTCACAACAAATAGGCACCCCGCCATTTTTAGGCGCACAAAGCTCGCCACAATTAAAATCGATCATCTTCACAGATAACAGCCTGTGAAATCTCCTGAGTTGTTTTTCGGTAATTCTTGTTTTCATCCTGTTTGAATATTAGTTATCTTTTGCCTGCGCCGGCAATTGATTAATATAGAACGGAAGAGATGATTCATGCCTGCCGTCAATAGCAAGATCAATAGAATATTCACCAAATTGCTTAAATTTAAGTCCATGCAGGTTCAGGATCATATTTGCCGCAACTGAAGTTACTTTTATATTTGCAAACCCGACATTTACTTTTGTTTCAAATGGTGAGACAACAGACTGGCCGTCTTCGTCAATCACATTTATCTTTATGTTATGCTCTCCTGCCTCGATCTTTGAAAAACGTATCCTGAGTGCTACAGCGCATTGAGGATGACTCACAGGGACTGTCTTCGCCCACAGAGAATCAAATGCTCCAAGAACATTTAATTTCCCCTGCTGATCAGTAGCAGCATCGCAAAGCACAAATAGTTCTATATTCATTGCCGGCTCCTTTGTAATTGGGATTCTTCCAACGGATCATTTCCAAACCTGTTAGGCCCGCGCGTGCCGGTAATAAAGCCGTTTTCTATCAGAGCCCATATAGGACCTACAATAGGTATCATATTCAGCATTAACCACCAGGCCGATTTATTGATGTCATGCCAGCGCTTCGCCTGAACAGCCAGGCTTGGATAGAAAATCCATAACATAAACATTAACTGGGACTTGCCGATATTATTGACATCGTGAGTAACGTCTGTGAATAAGCCAAGCAATATCCCCCCGGTAAAAATAATACCATTAAAAATCCAGAATGGCTTTCTGCTGATTCTGCCTTTTAACGAAAACAGAAACCACGTCCAGTTCGTCTCCGGTTTCTTTTCTATTTGTGCTTCATTGCTATCCATCGATATATTTTACACGGAAGCGACCCTTTTCGACCACTATAGAGAAATACTGTATGTGATGGTTATCTGACTTTCTATGTCTTATGTCTTCTTTGCAACAATAGCAATCTCTGGTGATTCAGGATCAAAGACTTT
>WTAT01000360.1 GCA_013139415.1 Desulforhopalus sp. | reverse complement strand
TTTCAGCAGGTTACAAAAGTCAAGATCTATAACTAGGAAACTCGGGCTAGGAGATATGCACCATGTTACCAGACACCATTAATCTGCATTTTACCCCGTATTGTAATGCTCGCTGCCAATTTTGTTTTGCGAAATACAGTGAGGTCCAATCACCCTGTTCAACCCAAAGTTTAAAGAAAATCATAGATCTCATAGCTCAAGAGCCAGCTTCAGATCAACTAAGGCGTGTCAATTTTGTTGGCGGTGAGCCCACTATTCATAAGGATTTACCTGCACTGCTTACCCACGCCAAACTTTGTGGCCTGCAAACCTCAATTGTCTCCAACGGCCTTGAAATGCTCATACATAGCATAGAGCCATATGCAGGCTGTACTGATATGATCGGCCTGAGTATAGACAGCATAGCCCCGAATGTAATAGCTCAAGCAGGCAGACTTCATCGGACAAGTGGTTACCTGCCAGACAGACTGGATTGGCTGAACCTTGCTGGAAAGATCCACAATTCTAGTATCAAACTCAAAATAAACACTGTCGTCCAACGCCTTAACCATGACGAAGATATGAATGATTTTATCGCTGGTATGACACCCCGGCAGTGGAAAATTTTTCAGGTCACCAAAATTGATGGGCAGAATGATATTGATTTTCAGAAATGGAAAATCAGGAGGGAAGAGTTTAATAATTACTGTTTTCGGCACCGAAACCTAGTGAAACAGGGTATCAGAGTTACCCACGAAAACTCTGACCTTATGCTCAACAGCTATGCGATAATCGGCCCAAATGGATGCTTTGTCGATAATGCTAGCGGAAAACATCTCTACAGCAGACCTATTGAGGAAGTTGGTATTGTAGAAGCATGGGCAGAAATTCGGTTTGACAGTGAATCCTTTGTTGCTCGCAGAGGCCTGGGCGGTCCCAAAAAGGAGGTTGCTTATGTGTAATCTCCAAAGACGAATGGCAAACCTGGCACCAGCATCACTGAGAAAGCTGAACTGGATTCTTCAACAATTCCAGAATGGTGCCAACTACCGGGATGTATTTGGACATAAGTTACATTCCTACACCAAAAATATCGAGTGGATCAGTATCAGATTGAGCCAGTCTGACAGAGCAATTGTGGCAAGAAATCGCGATGGAGATTTTCAGCTGTTATATGCGGGCCCTCATGCTGATTACAATAAAATTGTTGGTCCTAAACTGAAGAAACGGCTCGTGAACCCCTGGAAAAAATAGACATTGCTAAAGCTGAAGTGGGCAATTCTCTGCCCACTTCAGCTTTATTCTCAATCATTACCAAAATAAGATGGTCAAGGTCTCAAGCCCAACCCGGTACTCTTAACGAGGGTGATTATTATATGAAAACTTTTTACGGTATATTCAACTTCACCACGAAAACATAAAGTATGTAAGTTATTTATCTCGCCTTTTATAATCCATTTTCATACGAAAAAGGGGGCACCCATTAAAAGGCCCCTTGACTCTTCTTGAAAAACACAAAGCTGCCCCCCCCATAATAGATATTGTGAATGCCACCAAACGTCATACGATATATTATAAATGCAGAGTCTATTACCGCTTCATTATTGAATCGTGAAACAGATTTCCACAATGGGTACTTCCCACATTTCGCCAAAGCATCTCTCTTTAAAAGTGGTATCATTTATATCAGTACGGTAGCGTCTAACCATTGCGACAATTCTTGCCTCTTGCACCTCATCCAGACGTGGAGCCCACTCAGCCATGGCGGCCTTTGAAAGGCGTGACACAGACAGGCTGCCATTGACAACCAGGTATATTTGCTCATTTCGCACAGCAAAGGTTACTTTGTCTCCCACATTTAATTGGGCCAAAGCTGTTCTTGATGGGTTATTTTCTGTTCTCACCCCGGCAAAATCAATAAACACGTCTTCCATTCCCAGTAGAGTATAATGTTTTCCGGCATAACTCCTCGCAACCGATGGGGAGAGCCTCCTCTCTAACTGGTAATCGCCTCCCAACTCAGATACATGGGGATTTGCAGCATTATCAATGGAAAATAGCTGCAAGGTCTCCCTAGCCCTGGACATCCCGACATAGTAGAGTCTGCGCTCTTCCTCCATCTCATCGCCCGGTTTCGCCTGCCAGCTTTGTCCGAGAATAAACACATGATCAAACTCCAACCCTTTAATGGAATGAACTGTTGAAAAAAATATTCCACTGCCAAGATTTCTTGAGCGGCCCTGATCGTTAAGAGCTTCATAAAAATAGTCCTCAATCATCGAAGCAGCCTGTTCATTATCATGGGTTTCCTCAATCCAGTCATTGATCAGCCGTCTTAAATTTGCTTGCCATATGTTATCCTGAGCGGGATTCTCCGGCAGGAAATCAAGAAGAGTGCTCCCTGATATTGTTTCCTTCCGATTATCTTTTAAAAAATTCAGTAAGACTGCATTCTCCCGGATTCTTGTAAGACTTGGAAAACCTCCTCCCCTCCCCCAATGCAGGTTAATTGGAATGTTTTCCGCCTCGAAAATTGAACGGAGGAGGTCAAGGTCCTTCCATTCACGAGCCAGTACAGCACAGTTGTTCAAATCAAATTCGCTCGATAACCCCTGCAGGCGATTTATCTCCTGCAACAGCGCATAGCCCTGCTCTTTAACAGTTCTGACCTGAAGTATTTGTACCTTCCCGCGAGCAATTTGATCTTTAATCTGCCAGTTGCCTCCTGCCGGCAGCATTCTTCTTGCTTCATTGACCCGAATGGGGTGATCCGTTTTCATCCTGTCAGAATTTTGGGCAATCAAGTTATTAGCTGCTGAAATTATATTGGCGGTGGAACGATAATTCTCAATGAGATAATGAATCTGTGCATCGTAATCTTCATGGAACTTTCGTATAAAACCGACATTTGCCCCTCGAAAATGATAGATGTTTTGATCGTCATCTCCAACTGCCAGAATTGTCATTTTCTGGTCATGCTCTTCAAGTGTTTTACCCGCAAGCAATGAAACAAGTTCATACTGTTGAGCATCTATATCCTGATATTCATCGACCAGGATATGGCTGAATTTTCCAATAAGAGTATCCCGCGGTGAATCACTGACAAAGCCTAATGCGCCGGTCCCACCTTTTAGCAAATCGATTGCAGCCTGTATTATCATGGAGAAATCAATTTCATTTTCCCCCTTGTCTCCCTTGTTCTGTGCCGCTACAGCTAAAGATCTTCCGGTTAACCTGAGAGCAAGACCATGAAAAGTAAGAGTGGTCACTCGACGCATTTCACTACCTGCAAGTTCCCGTAATCTTCTTCGCAAACTCATAACAGCACTGCGATTAAAACAGAGGACAAGAACAGCATCCGGATTAACTCGCTCAACTCTTAGTAAATAGGCGACTCGATGGGTAACCACCCTGGTTTTTCCTGCCCCCGGTCCCGCCAAAATCAGCATATTTCTATCTGCAGGCGCAGAAACGATTGCCATCTGGCTCTTGTTCTTCAGATCACTAACAATTTTCTGATACGATTGATCACTGGTTGCCCTCTCAAGCATATCTTCCTTTTCGGGGAAATAACGCTTTACAAAATCCTCTTTCTCATCGGTAAAATAGGAGGCAACCAGCCTCATGGCTGTACTTATCCTGGTAAGCGCCTGCCGAGCATATTCATTCATCACATGGATCTGAAAATTGCGCTCGGTGTAATGGGTTTTGAGGGGCAAGAAATCTGCTATTGTATAGCGACGACCTTTTTCCCCGGGACGGAGGTGCAGGGTCATCGCCTGACTGAAAATTGCCAGCCCCTGTTGCAAAACCAATATCCTTTGCTCATGCATAAAGGTCAATGCACGCTCTGCCGCAGCCAGAGGTTTTTTCAATTGAGGCAGTAACAATAAATCCTTTTTCAGACCTTCAACAATCTGCTCCAGACTAAACTCAACCAGCAGATCGGCGTTGGGTTTTTCTGATGATTTGATGGTTTTAAGGATAACCTGTAGAGCAACATTTGCAGCTTGCTGGCGTATTTTCATGGTTGTTATTAATGATTGCCAGTCTCTGTGCAAATACACTGAGAAACAGTTCCCTCCTTTGGCCCGAATGGTTAAACTTCCGGTTTGCCCGGCAAGTCCCTTCCCATCTTTGCTTAAACCATGAAGTATCAGCTTGAGTGCATCAGGAGTGCTGTAATCATGCCCCATATCGAGCAGGTGCTGATTGACCTGCCGCAAATCCAGCTCCAGGGCAATTTCCTGCTCAACATCAGGTGCCTGCTCCTGAAGAACCCGAAGAAAATCATTTTCCAGAGAGCAAACCCGTTGCAGATGACTCTTTGCGGGATTGCGAACCTTGTAACGAACGTACGCAGTCAGGGTTGTTTCTTTTGACAGGATTCCCTGCTCCGACATGTCCTGCAAGGTCTTTAAAACACGCTGGGTCTCAGTCTCATGGACACCATCCCCCTCGGCTTTGACAAAAGCTGACAGGCTCGCCAGCTCATCGGCACTAAAACTATCCTTTCCCTGCTTCTCCATCAGGGCGCTGACGATTGCCAACCATCGCCCCTGTTGCCTGTCGGATAAATCAAGCTCAGCAATCTTTAGTTTCGCTTCCTGTAAATCCCTGACAAGAGGTTTCCCCTGGAACACTCTGGTGTTATTTTCGTTCCGTTCTAAAAAGCCGGCACGTTCCAACCAGGCAACGGCGGTTCGAACTCTGGTGTCGGCATCATGCAAGGTCTCCGGCTCAATGTCCACCACATCCTGGCGAAGCAGCTCACCGGCGGTCAGTACGACTTCCTCTTCCCCCCTTGAGGCCTTGCGAATACCTCGCAGCATTTGGCCAATTTCTCTTTTGGTCAGCCTCGAACTGCTGCCAAGTTGAAACTGTTTTTCAATATCCTGTTCATCAAAGACCAGGATGCACTCTGCATCCTGGCGATCGCGACCGGCCCGACCGGCCTCCTGCAGGTAATTCTCAAGCGAACCAGGGATGTCCGCGTGAATGACAAGGCGCACATCATCTTTATCAATCCCCATACCAAAGGCATTGGTGGCACAGATGATCGGTATTTCCCCCTCGATAAAACTTTCCTGCAGTCTTTTTTTCAAAGAACTATCCAAGCCTGCATGAAAGGCTTCTACTGTATAACCAGAGCCTTTAAGGAACTCCGCCAGGTTTTCCGTATTCTTCCTGGTGGCACAATAGATGACAATACTGCCAGTCCCCGTATACCTTGCGCGGAGCAGTTCCAAAATGACCTGGTTCTTGCCATAGAGGTCAGCGGGATACACTTCATAGCGGAGGTTCGTACGTTCATGCCCTCCCTCAAACTGGTTCACCCGCAAACCTAATTCACTCTGAATGGTATCGACAATTTCCGATTTAACATCCTTTTTGGCAGTCGCTGTAAAGCACTGCACAGGCGGAATGTGGGTTTTTTCCTTTTCTGCAAACTCCCGAATAAACCGGATGGCATAAATATAATCCGGTCGAAAATCATGCCCCCATTTTGACAGACAATGTGCTTCATCAAAAACCCAGGCGCCAATCTCCCGCTGCCTGATGGTTTTCACAAATGAATGGTTGCGTAATTGCTCGGGAGAGACATAGAGTATTCCCACATCCCCGAGACGAATCGATTCCATAACCTCACCACGTTCAACCATTGTCAACATGCCATATAAGGCTGTGGCAAGTTGAGTTCCGGTCAGCCTGGAAAAATTATCGACCTGATCCTTCATTAAGGCCTGCAGGGGAGATATAACAATGGTCAACAGGTTACGCTGCTGGTAGCGCATAATTGCAGGGAGTGTGAAACACAAAGATTTCCCACCACCAGTCGGCAGTGTGGCAAAGAGAGTGGCATTTTTTGCGCCGGCTGTCACAATCTCCTCTTGAAGACTTTTTCCATCCTTGGTTGCCGGTTGGGGGCGAAAATCTTCAAAACCAAAATAGTTTTCAAGAAAATGCTTAGGATTATGGTGCGTATTACAATACCTGCAAGTCGATTGGCCGCAATTGTTCTCACGCAACTTATGCAAAAGTGAAGAAATTTGCGGGAAGTGGTGTCTCACCCAGGGAGGCAAAACCGAATTGCCTCCTGCAACAGACAGCCAGGCCGCGACATAAGCGAGTGCTGGATATTCAAAGTTTGCATAATAGAGCTGTTCTGTCAGTTGTTCAACAGCACTGTTACAGGCGTATTTTTTGGCAAACCAACCAAAGGATTCATAGAGATCATCCCCCTGAAGCAATGGAACTCCCATGGCAACCATTGCATCGGCAGTCCCTTTAAGTTTTTCTGATTTATGGAGAAAACTTCGATAAAAAATCGGCAGTTCCGAGCCGCCCTGCAACTGGGCTATAAATGCTTCCCACTGCTCTGCAAAGATTTTTCCTGCCAGTTTAGCATCAAGCACAGGGTCGTTTAAGCTGTCCCGGACTATCTGGTAATCTTTTACCAGTCGATGATAGGGGTTTGCGGGATAGGCAAGGGGGGAGAGGTAGAGAGTATCTATCGCCGGCTTTTGAAGTATGCGCAGAAAAGGCGCCACTTGCAGAAGTTTGGGAATATCGTGGGAGATGATATTGTGGCCAAGGATATGCTCAGCACCCTGGCCAAAGGCATCGAGCGCCTTAAGCGTCTTTTTATCTACCGGTTTTCCAGCTGTGGACTGAAAGGTTGTATCTCCTAAAACAGCACCGACAGAATAAATGATATTTTTTTCATTTATCTCAATATCAAGAAGCAAACAGTTTCTTAAAAAATGCTGACTAGTATCGACCATTTAAAACCTTTCGAGAACACAGCTCTTCGATAAATCGGTGCAGTTTCAATCGCCCACCTCCGCAGAGCATTCTATCCGTTCTTAACTTTTGTATCCACTTTTTCTCTACCACTTCAAGGTGCGTAAATATCAGCCCTGCCGTTCCACCAGGCGCTGGTGTTCTCGAATGACCACCAGAGCAGAGATGATCCAGATGAGGACAAGCCCAACGTTCAGAATAAAGAAAGATTGGGTCGAGAGGGCGAGCACCTGGACGCCTATGAGCACGGTGAGCGCGGCGATACCATCGCCAAGACGGACGCAGAGTGAGTCGATGGTCGGTTTACCCTTGTATTTCGTCTCAGCCGAAACAGGCAACCAGAGGACGTGGCGCGCTGTATTGTTGAGGGAGTAGTCGGTAGCATTTTCGGCAATCTTCATCATCTTGATGATTGCCAGAATGGGAATAAAGGCCATGGCGGTGTAGGAGATCAGGGCAACCACCGGCATGGTGAGCAGGATCAAGCCGAAGCCACCGAATTTAAGCAGACGTGAAGCCACAAAGGCCTGGAGGAGAAAGGCGAAGATGTTCACCAAAAAGAAAAAATCACCATAAAAAGCGGTGGTGCCGTCCCTTATGAAGAGGAGCAGTGATTCTGGCTCCGAGATGCCAGCCTGGACCGCATCACCCTGCAGGGATACCTGTACAACCCGAAAAAGCAGGTTCTCGCCGTTGGTATTGACCCAGCTCAAAAGCAGGGTGATCACCGCGGTGGCAATGAGGAACCGACTGGCAAAGACAATTGAGATGGCGCTGCGTCCTGTATCATCCAGTTGAGCTGATGGGGCCTCTTCCGCCGGCACGGCCTGCTGTCGTTTGCGCTGATCGACTATTTTACTGAGCCCAATGGATGCCAGGAGCGGTATGATGGCAACCATCAGGAGCCACTTGGGGCCGAACAGTCCTGAATCTACAAGTATACCGGTAAGCCATGAACCACATGCAGCTCCGGCGGTGGCCCCGATAGCAATCAGGGGAAACAGGCGATGACCGCCTTCCCGGGTGTGGAGATCTGCAGCAAAGGCCCAGAACTGAGCAACCATAAAAACCCCGAACATGCCAACCCAGAGATAGAAGACAATCCCTGAATACGGCAGGTTCTCGATGAACAGTCCAGGTTGAATCGCCCAGAAAATCAGCATGATGGCAACACAAAACAAAGTGGAACGGGTGATGAGGGCGCTGCCCCGCCACCGATCAGAAAGCCGACCATACAACATGATCACCGGAAAAAACAACAGGCTCTGACCAAAGCTCGAATAGGCCTTGACCTCCATCTTGCTAAGACCGGCGACGTCCGATACGGCGATCCATCCTTCCCGCAGGGGTTTAATGAAGTAATAGGCACAGAGAATGAGAAAGACATTGCTGAACATCAGCAGGGCGGTTGCGCCCTCCCCTGCTCGTACTTCGGTGAATATGCACAGCAGCCTGTCAAGAGGGGATGGTTTCATTGGCCGCTTACCTCGTTGGTCGCCGTTTTATCTGGCCAGGCTGTGAGGTGCCGGACTTCCCCAGACCTTCAACAGCTATCTTTAGCTTATCCAGCAACAGGGCGGAACTTTTTCCATCCACCTCCAAATGGTGGGATTGCTGGAAGGCCCTGATGCTCTTCCGGGTTTTCCTGCCCAGTATGCCGTCGATTGGACCTACATCAAAACCCAGGCTTGCCAGGTGTAGCTGAAGATGTGCAACCTGCATCCGTGCCTGTTGTTCCTGCTCAAAACCGATCAGCTGCCGGCCAAAGTCCAACTCTTCAGGGATTTGCCCCGGTGGCGGCGGGGGGAGCGGATGATCTGCTTCGATTAACCGGTGAATCCAAGTTGCCAGGCTCTGGTGGTCCACCGCAGAATTTTTATTCAGCACGTTGGAAATCAGGACCGTTATATAAAACAGTCGATTAATCCCCGCCGGTGTTTCAACAACCGCGATTGAGTTCATATAATTTCTGACATTACCCTGGTATTTCTTGCAGGGAACCCCTGGTACCTTCTTGCAGCTGTACAGTGATCCTGACTTAAAATAGACCGCAGAATCCCCGAGAGCAGGCGAGGAAGCATAGCGGATGCGACGTTCGGTCATATAGAGCAGCCGCTTTATTTCCCAACTGGAAAAGCCATCCACCAGCCGCCCCTGCTCCATCAGTACCAGAAAGCGCATAAGTTCACGGGCTGTACCGTAGCTGGTGTAACCGGTGGGAAGCTTTTTTTTGCCATAGTAGGTGAAGAAACTGCCCTGGCGAAGGGACTGCAAATCGAGACCATTGCGAGTGAGGGGGGCTAGAAAGGTCTGCTCAAAAAGGGTCAGCAGCTGTTGGCGAGGGGTCTCCTGGAAAAAGGCCCTGGCCCGTCCGTCTGTAAGGGGGTAATCCTTGCCGAACTGGTGCAGGAGCATGGCCTGCTTCATGAGCATTGCCGCAGCTGCATTAGAACTGGCGCTCAAGGTCCAGTCCAGGTATTCCCAGAGCGATCCCCGGTCGCCCAACCGTAACTCTCTTATCTGCAGGGTCTCAGTTTCCGGGTTCCAGAGATGAACCTCGTGTTCATCGTAGAGTATAAATTTATCGGCGGTAATAATGGTTTTACGAAGAATTTGCCGACGTTTCTCCAGGTCATGGGGACAGATATCGGCAAGGGCCTGAAAGATGGCCACGGCAACGACAATTTTACCGACGCTGCCTACGTTCTGCCTGAAATCGGCACGGTGTTCGGCATATCGGGGATGATCGGGGTCTGAGAGATCGAGAAGTGCAAGTCCATAGCGATCGGCGCGGTCTCCCAGCAGCTGGACAGCGCGATGGGTAAGCTCCGGATCAGGTTCAGGTAATTTCAGCTCAGAATGGTTGAGTAGCCGTAGGTCCACTAAATCCAGGGGGAGCAGAGCACCCGGAGGTTGTTGTCTGCCCCCGGCCTTTGCCAGGACCGCCAGCCGGCCCGCCTCAATGCGTCGGATCTCTGTCGCAGGATAGGCGTCCAAGGGGTAAGCAATACTCTGGGCCGGGAGAGCAGGGAGTAATGCTCCACAGATAAACAGCAGGTAAGGTATCAGGCTCCTAAGCAGGTGGTTCATTGAGGTTCACCATTTTCCTGAGCCGGGCTTGCCTGCCATTATCCAGGTCGTTTAAATATTTGTTGCTGCGGGCCTGGATGCTTTCCAGGAAAGGTCGAATTTGAAAGAGCTGTAATACTCCCTGGACAAAACCGAACTCGATATCGGCTGGAGCCGGATTTCCACGACCATCAACTATCGAAGGGTACCGAAGCGGCAGTTCGTGGTCCAGGCTGATAAGTTGCTTGATTTCCTTTGGTGTGAGAACTCTCCCGGGAATACGCACCTGCTCTCTGGCTATCCCCCCGCTGGAGTTGAGCACACGACGCCAGGGAGCCGTTGCCTGGGCCATGGTGCGAACCTCTCCTGTCTGGCGATGAACCCGCAGGGACTCGGCAGCTTGCCCGTCCACTGCACCGCCGACTCCTTCGTTGACCGCGATTGTCAACCATGCCGGGTCCCCGGTATCAATATCCAGGGTGACCATCACTCCGGATTTATCCGCTGGGACACTGCGCATGAGCAAGACAGACGCATAGACATGCTGGGGCTGCTCCATGAGTGTTTGACGCCAGGTAAAAGCCCGTTGGCTGAAGGGTGAGGCCATGACCTTGGGGATGGCTGCGAGAATATTGTCAAAGCCCACCACATTTGCAATGGTCTTGTTCAGTCCGGCTCCGGTGAACCCCGGCAAATCTTCAACATTGGTGTCACTCCGTACAAATACCCCATAGGTTCCATCGGGACCGAAAACCTTTGCCATGGCCTGGCGCAACTGGTGGCGAAAATTCTCGTCAAAATCAGCCTGGAGCAGGTATGCTTCGACCCGGCTGCGCACTGCCTCCAGTCGCTGTTCTGCTTTGACTGAGCCACCTGCTAAAGCCTGTATCTCTTCATATTCCCTTTCCATCCAGGTAAAAATGGTTGGTCCACCGCCTGAGATCGGTTGGTCGAGCAGGCGGCGAAAAACACCAAAGGGAATAACCAGACCGTCAGCCACTGCTTTGGGAAACTGGTAATAGAGTTCACCCAGATTGGCAGCTTTGGGACCGACAATACGGCCCGAATCTGCGGCCCGCAGTTGACTCAACGGGATAAGGTGCCGTGAGGTGAGGTCCAGTTTTTCCAGGTCCGGGCGAATCCGTCCCATTACAGTCGTTTGCCGGGCAAAGACCTGGTCCAGCTGTCCTTTATCAAGAACAAGCTGTACAGACCCGGCCGGACTGACGGCCAATATCACCTGTTGCCCCTTATAAGCGGTAAGCGCAGGGATGAGGCTCCCATCGACAATGACATTGGGAATGCCCAGGTTACGGGCGAGCAGCTGCACATGGGATAAGGGGTTTCCCGCGTTGGCGGTGAGAATCCCGGCTACCGGAGGCAGTTCTGCAATGGTTTCCGAGAGGAGGTATATACCGTGCCGATCAAAGGATTGGAAGTGATCGTCGGGCTTCAACCTGAGGGTACCACGGGCAAGACCGGGATTGAGGCCACGTAGTCCCGTATCAACCGTGTGGTTGAAAAACAGATGGCTGAAGCCAACCTGTTTATTGGCATCGCGCTGGAGGCTGTCCAGGACATGGGAGTAGAAGAAAAGTGGACTTCCCCGTAACTGATCCTGGCTGAAACGATTGACCAAAGATTCCAGCTCAGCAAGTTTTTGGACACTCTCCTGAAAATGAAAACGGAGCCACTGTGTCCCCCAGTCCGGCACCCGCCCAAGATAAGCCAGGGTTTCTGTGTAGCTTGTAAGTGTCGTTGCCGGAAGGTCAATGGCGGTGAGCGCGTCCTGGATATCCTTCAGCTGAGAGGCTGAGATCAGGCCGGCTCCATACACCGCATGACTACTGGCCTTGAGCCACTGTAATCGCTGACGGCGAGTGGTCGTTGGCAGCTGCTCCATCAAGGCCCGGCCTGCGGTGAACTGTTCGAGTTCTATCACCCGGCTTGTATCCAGCAAGGCCAGACGCAGGGACGCAGGGGCCGTCCGGGGGAGCAGTTCTCTTAGAGTCGCCATACTTTTCGAGGCCGTGGCAAACTGCGCCCCAGGATCTTTAGAGGCTTCAAGTTTGGTCGAGATTGCTTGAATTTCTCGGGTAAGTTCCGGGTGAGCACCGAGTTGCTTAGCAATCTCCTTCAATCGTTTGGTTGCAGATTGAGCAGTAAAGATTTGCTCGATTTCTTCTGCCAGGTCGATGTATTCCGCTGCCAGGGCAGGATCTTCAATGTCTGCAGCGTAGTCTCGGACACGTTGGGCATCGATGCGATCAGGTTGGTTGTGGATTTTAACGCGGAGTGGCAAAAAAGAGGCATCCCTTTCTGAAAGGGCAAGGGCCTGTTGACGAACCTTGGTCACACTGGCAGTTTCAGCCCCGTGCTCCAGGAGGTTGGTACCGATCCGAAGAGGAAGAAAGCCGCGTGTGATCCAGATATCCTTGCCGGCAAGTCCAAGTAACAGCTCTCGCGCGCCGGCAGCTTCGTTCTCGGCCTGAAGCGCGCCCCGGTAATACCGTGCCTTGCGAAAGATCCAGCCGTCATCGGCTGCAATCAAGAATTTTTCAATCAACAGTTGATTGTACAGATCCGAATATCCAGGACCACTGATTATCTGCTCCACATCCAGGGAGGCCAGCACATTGGAGATATAATATCCTTCTGTGCGCAACTGTTTTACCCGGTCAGTCCAGTCACCGTGCTGCACCCCACCACCATGCTCTCTGCAGGCATAGGGTTTTGGAGGGAGGATACTGCCATCATTGCAAAACCAGCGGATACGGGCAAACGGTCCTCTGGATGAGGATTGCATCTCAGCGATCCATTGACGTAGAGTGTCCTGTGGAGGGGAAGTAGCAGCCTCAGACGCTATGGGACAGCCCACCCTGGCCAACAGGAGGATGAAGGCGAGAAGAATGATATTCATTTCTGTGAAATCCTTGGAAATTTAAATGGTTAAGGAAATCCAGTTCAGATAAAAAGATTAAGTTTTCTGACAGGCGATGTCAAGCTTCGCCACTCTTCGGGCCGATTGGCAGATGGAGACAAACTCCTTGTCAGGACCAGAATCCATTCCTCTCCCAGGGTTCATTTTCATTTGCATTTGCAGCTCCGCTGTGTCACACTGTGGGGTTATGAGAATGATAATTACCCTTACCAACCTTGTTTTCCTCCTGGTCTTGACCACGAGCGGCTTGTTGGTGGCCAGGACAACGCCACCTTCGAAACTCACTGAAACCTGTGACCCGTTACTTCAAAAGGGACTGGAGCAGTGTCTGGTCTCCCTGAAGCTGAAAAAGGCGACTGATGACAAGATCCTCAGTGTTGCCCTGGTCGACATCACCAATCCATCTTCTCCGCGGATAGCATACGCGAATCCCAACGAGATGATGTATGCTGCCAGTCTGCCCAAGATTGCTATCCTCCTGGGGGCCTTTGAGCGGGTTGCCAGCGGGGAGATGGATCTGGATAGCAAAACCAGGGAGCAACTGACCAGGATGATTCGCAATTCATCGAATCAGGCAGCAACAGAGATGCTCAACCGGGTGGGCAAATCCTACCTGGCCGATTTATTGCAATCGCCCCGTTATCGCCTCTATGATCTGGAGAAAAACGGCGGCCTCTGGGTCGGAAAGGAATATAGTAAGGCCAATGTCTGGAAACGGGATCCTCTTCACAACCTGTCCCATGGCGCCACGGCCCTTCAGGTTGCTCGTTTTTATTACATGATGGAAACGGGGCAATTAGTTTCCCCCGAACTCAGCCAGCAGATGAAATCCATTCTGGCAAAACCCGCTATCAATCATAAGTTTGTCAAGGGACTGATGGCTGTTCATCCAGATTCCCGTATCTATCGTAAATCCGGAACCTGGAGAGAGTACCATTCAGACAGTGCCATCATCGAACATGATGGACGTCGCTATATTGCAGTGGCGCTGGCAAAAAACAACCGTGGCGGTCAGTGGCTCACCGACCTGATTGTGGCCATGGATGAGCTTATTTTTAAGTCCGCTCCGCAGAAAATTGCTGCTCATAATTAGCAGGGTTCACGATTGCGAATAGGGGACAGCCCTTGGATTTATTTTTTCAAAATGCCTCGACTTGTGAGAAAATGCCTATTCTCGGACAACCTCTTAGGTTAGCTCTTCGATAAACTGAGCGGTTTCAATCGCCCGCCTCCGCAGAGCATTCTGTCCGCTCTCAACTTTGGTATCCACTTTTTTCAACTTACCTCAAAACGCCTTGTGTTTCTTTTGGGTGGTTCTTGTCAAAAAACAAAAAAAGGTATGAAAGCAGCTATTTCAGTTTCTATGGGATATACTGGGGTGCTTTTCGGTTTCTGATGAAGCGGGTGATTGTTTAGATCATCTATTCATCACTAACTCGATAGAACCCTGCAGTTTAAACACCTCAACAACCTTACCAGGAGATGTGTAATGACAAAAACGACCAAAACTATTCTGTTTGCAGTACTTGCGATCTTTGCAATGCCGTTTTTCCAAACCCAGGCTAATGCAGCCGAGTCCACTTTTAAAACAGTGCAGGACCGTGGGTATTTAAATTGCGTCATCGGCAACTCTTTTGTTGGTTTTTACACAGTAGATGAAGCTGGTAAATGGTCCGGTATGGACATTGATATCTGCCGAAGTGTTGCTGCTGCCGTTTTTGGAGATAAAGAGAAGGTTAAATTCCAGTCAGTACAATGGGCACAGAGTTTCACCTCCATCAAGAGTGGTGCTGGAGATCTTTTGTCAAAAGGCATGACCTGGACATTATCCCGGGACACCAGCCAGGGTCTTGATTTTCTCGACACCTATTTTTATGACGGCCAAGGCTTCATGGTTCGTAAAGACAGCGGCATCAAATCTGCGCTTGAACTGAAAGGTGCTACGGTTTGTGTTTTAACCGGAACCTCTTCTGAACTCAATCTTACCGACTTTAACCGCTTAAATAATCTCAATCTCAAACCGGTAGTTTTCGACGATGCATCTGTTCGAAACACCGCCTTTTTTAACAATAATTGTGATGTTATTACTAATGACATCTCTGGCCTTGCAGCTGCGCGTAATTCGGCAGACAATCCTGCCGATTATGTGGTCTTACCTGAAAGAATTTCAAAAGAAGCACTCGCTTTTGCTGTTCGTCAGAATGACAGTGCCTGGGCCAATGTGGTTAAATGGACCTTTGCTGCCATGCTGGAAGCAGAAGAATTAGGTATTAATTCCAAAAACATTGACGAAATCAAAAAAACCACCACTAATCCTGCCATTAAACGTTTTCTTGGCCTGGAAGGTGATTTGCACAAGGGCTTAGGCTTATCAAAAGATTGGACCTATAAGGTGATTAAACAGGTTGGAAACTACTCAGAGATCTACGAGCGCAATCTTGGCACCGACAGTGCCCTGGGTATTGAGCGAAAAGGTACATTGAACGAACTGTGGACAAATGGTGGTCTGCTTTATTCCAAGTCATTCCGTTAAAACCTTAAACAGTATGGAGAAATTTAAACCTCTCCATACTGTTTTTTCTATCGTCATTTCATTGAACACTATTTAGTTTCCATCCGAAAACTATTCAGTATCTGTCCTGAAACTATTTAGCAGATATACCTCTTATGTTATTCTGTTGAATGGTAGTGTTTTCAAGTCACTTAGCCCTATGAGGATGAATCATCGAATCAAAAGCCACAATTAACAAAATACTTTATAATTCGTCACTCCGTTCAAGTTTTATCCAGGCGATGACGGTAGTTATTGTTTGTGGCGTTGGTTTTTACCTGTTCTCCAATATTGTTGAAAATCTTCGCCAGATGGAACTTCCATTCGGCTTTGGTTTTATCAACTCTACTGCCGGGTTTGACATCGGCTGGTCACTCATCCCCTACGAACCATCCATGTCCTATGGCCGGGTCTATCTGGTGGGGATTGTAAATACCCTCATCTTATCTGCAGCCATAATTATTTTTTCAACTCTGCTCGGCTTTATCGTTGGCTTCATGCGGTTGTCCCGTAATTTCATGGTGGCTCAACTGGCCCGATGGTATGTGGAGTTTGTCCGTAACGTGCCATTGCTGATTCAGATCGTTTTCTGGTTTATGGTCGTTTTTTCCCCTCTTCCAGGCCCGCGACAAAGCTTTAGCCTTTTTGATCTCTTCTTTTTAAATAATAGAGGGTTTTATTTTCCATCGCCGGTCTTTGAAGCAGGTTTTTTCTGGACGTTTATTACCACTCTTTGTGCTTTCATCTTCGTAATTATTCTCTTCAAACAGTCACAGAAATATCGGAGAAGCAGCGGAAAAAATCTTACGATATTGTATCCCTCTTTTGTGGCACTGCTGGTTTGTGTGTTCGCTGTTTTTGTTGTAACGGGCAGACCAATGCACTGGCTGGTCCCTACCCTGCAAGGCTTTAACTTCGAAGATGGATTTTTCGTGCCAACCGCTTTTGCCGCCGCCTTTGTTGCCATGACGGTGTACAGGTCTGCCACTATCGGCGAGATGGTTCGTGCCGGTATTCAATCCATTGATAAAGGGCAGCTGGAGGCTTCCTCGGCTATTGGTTTTCCAGCTCATAAAACATTACGCTTAATTATTGTACCCCAGGCAGCAAGAGCTATCTTACCGCCTCTGATTAATGCCTGGCTGACAATGGTGAAAGAATCTTCTTTGGCGGTAGCAATTGGTTTCCCGGAACTCGTCTCAGTTTTTATGCAGACTTCCATGAACCAAACTGGACGTGCAATAGAAATAGTCTTGATGGTAATGGGGTTCTATATGTGCACCAGCTTGTTAATTTCTTACACTTTGAATTTGTACAACAAACGAATTCAATTGCAGGAGGGGTAACTTGGACAGGCAATCAACTTCAAGGAAAGATTTGTTGACGTTTGTTCCCACGCCAAGCCGTCTCCCTGCTCAATCCAACCGTGGACTGGTTGAATGGTTGAAAAAGAATTTTTTTAATGGCTTGTGGAATACACTGTTATCGATTTCTGTTTTCGTGTTACTTTTTCTGCTTCTAAAGCCTTTCCTGGAATGGTCCGTTATAAATGCTGTCTGGTCTGCCTCCACCCGTCAGGAGTGTCTGGCTGTCAATCCAGATGGCGCCTGCTGGGCCGGGGTGATCCAATGGTTTAACAATCTGATCTACGGCCGGTATCCAGATCATTTGCAATGGAGAGTCAACCTTGGCTTTTTTCTTGGTGTGCTCTGGCTTCTTCCGTTGTCACTTAAAAAAGTAAAACAAAAAATGGTGATTGCCGTTATGGGAGTATTTCTGTTTCCTATACTTGCCAATTATCTGTTTTTAGGAGGAGAGAGCAGTCGCTTCTACTACATCCTCAGCTGCGCAAGCTTTGCCTACCTGCTGGTGCTCTATATCAATGTAAGTTTAGTGTACCTTGGCCTTCTCAGGTTTGGCCAATATCTTGAACCTTTATTCGTACGATTTTCCCCCAAAAGATCTGGTTTGTCAGGGGATTTGACCAGTTGGCTGCTGGTGATTGTTGTGATAGCTTTTGTGTTTCAAGATCTCAAGCTGGAGTTGGTTTCTGTTGATATCTGGGGAGGGCTTTTCCTGACCTTAATCATTTCAGGTTTTTCAATTGTGATGGCCCTGCCAATAGGTATTGTTCTCGCTCTTGGTCGTCGTTCAGAAATGTTTATCATTAAATGGTTTTCAATCTGCGTAATCGAATTGGTTCGATCGGTTCCAATGATAACCGTCCTGTTTATGTCTGTAACAATGATGCCGTTGTTTTTCCCCAATACCATGGAGCTCAACAAACTGGCTCAAGTAATCGTTGCGGTATGTTTGTTTGCTGGCGCGTATATGGCAGAAACCGTTCGAGGGGGGCTGCAGGGAATCACCCGTGGCCAATACGATGCCGCGAAATCACTTGGTCTGGGGTACTGGCCGACAATGATCTTTGTAATTTTGCCCCAGGCATTAAGGGCGATGATTCCCAATATTGTCACCTCGTTTATCAGCCTGTTCAAAGATACAACCCTGGTATCCATCATCGGACTCTTTGACATCATGTTAATGGCCCGAAATATCGCAATTGACAAAAACTGGTTTGGACTGCACACCGAGCCCCTTGTTGCTATTTCCGTCCTGTTTTTTGTTTTCTGCTACTCAATGTCACAATATAGCCAGCGACTGGAAAAAAGACTAAAAACAGATAGATGAAAACACATCATAAACCTACAAACAATGCGCCTGGAACCGACAGATCAGTCGGAACTGCAATCGAGATCAGCTGCCTCAACAAATGGTTTGACGATTTCCACGTATTAAAAGACCTTTCCCTCTCCGTTGCAGAAAAGGAAATAATTGTAATTTGCGGCCCTTCCGGTTCCGGTAAGTCGACCTTTATTCGTTGCATCAATCATTTGGAGCGATATCAGGAAGGGACGATTTCCATATTTGGAGAACAGCTTGGCAAGGATAAAAAGAGTACCAAAATCATCCGTGATAATATTGGTATGCTGTTTCAGAATTTCAATCTTTTCCCTCACCTGACCATATTGGAGAACTGTTCACTTGGACCGATATGGTTGCGTAAAATCCCTGAATCCAAAGCCATTGAACAATCAATGGCTTTGCTTGACAGAGTAGGGATTGCAGCCCTGGCCTCTAAGTTTCCTGGCCAAGTCTCCGGCGGCCAGCAACAGCGTGTGGCAATCGCTCGCTCACTGGCAATGGAACCGAGAATCATGTTGTTTGACGAACCGACGTCTGCCCTGGATCCTGAAATGGTTAAAGAGGTGCACGATGTAATGATTGATTTAGCTCAGTCCGGCATGACCATGCTTTGTGTCACCCATGAGATGAATTTCGCTCATCAGGTTGCTGACAGAGTTCTCTTTATGGCAGATGGCGAAATCGTCGAAGAGGGGCCTCCGGAACAAGTTCTTAAAAATCCTCAATGGGATCGAACGAGTCAATTCCTCGAACATGTTTTGAGCCACAAATCATAACCTGCATTGCATCTACCTTGCGCAGATGCAATGTACGGAAACTAGATAAATTGCTTCATATATTCATATTCCTTGGTTAGGCGGCCATTGTATAAAATAGTAGCTTTTTTAATCTCATAAGGGAGGCTGATATTATCGAAGTCCCCTTTAAAATCTGCCGAACAGGTGCCCTCCACAAACTTTTTTAACTCCTTGGAAAATGAGCTTGAGGCGTCTCTTGGGAATTCGCAGGGAAGGTTGTCTATTGCCATTACTGTGGTCCCATTTTCGTCTATCCCATCGACAAAGCAGTCGCTTTCGGCATGATAGGTATAACAGGCCTCATCCGGCATTGTCGATTTTTTGGTAATCTCGATCGAGCCGTTAATATCACAACTAATATCACCAATTACCTGCAAACCAAGCTTGCTCGAGGTCGTTTCACAGTTTTTAAGATTTTCTCTAGTGACAAATCTGGGATATTTCTCCGCCCAGTACACCCCATTTATGAGTATATTGATGTTGGGAAGATGCTTGCTGAAGATTGATTCAAACTCTTCCGGGTGGTCATAATAATTTTGAAGGTTAAAGGTGCCGCTTTTCGGTTGTACGATGTCTTCTTCCTTGAAAACAATCTTGTAGAGACAACGATTATCGGAACTGTTTTCATCGAGAGTTTCCTTCAGCTGGCCTGGCTCGATGGTTCTAAAAGGCAGGAGATCGAAAACCTCCTGGGCCCCCTTTGATACGTTGCCATATCCCAAAAAACCAACGGTGAGCGGTACCAATTCCCTGGGAAGCCCATTTTCGGAAATCATTATGCCAATTTTTTCGATATGGGCCTTGGCATCTGCGAGTGTCTCGTACTGGTAAGCCTGTTTTAATTCTGCAAACGGAGTTACGTAGCCCTTTCGCTTCATTTTTTTGCCAAAGGCGTACAAGGTCTCGATTAATCCAGCAATTCCAGCGTACCTGCCGAATGTGATGAGGCGGTTGTCCTGTTTGCCAACAATCAGCTCATAATCAATGAGGTTGCATTCAAGTTCCATCAACTTTTTCAGCAGTTCCATATTGTATGGCTGCCCTTTAATGGTGTGAGAAAAAAACAGATATGTTTTCCCCTGCTCCAGAAGATGAATTGGGATCTCCTTCACTGCAAAAATAACATCTGTTGCCTGCAGGTCCTCGTTGACTTCGGCCCCGGCTTGTATGTATCCTTCGTCCTTGAAAACACGAATTTCCGATGGTTGAATGATAGTTTTTATGCCATATTTTTCGCCTAATTCTGCAATATCGTCCGGCACAAGAGGAACTCTTCTTTCCCACTTATTTTTATCTTCTCTGCGTATCCCAATGGTTTTAATCATAGCTTTCATTTGTATGTTGTTATTCCATGGATAAAAATTTACGTGTCACAAAGAGTTTGACCAAAATGACCGTTTAAGAATGAAAACAAGGTGGCTTTTAGTACAGGCTGATATCTTTCCACCAGTGTTGGCCGTTGTACACCTTTTATGCTGATATATCCTCAATTTTATACTCGATACGCATTCCCCTGTTTTTTACTTCCTGGATAAATTCATGGGGTGGGACGTGGCGGACCGGCGACAAGACACCAGGCTGGGTGATTTTACCGGCGAGAATCATTTGGGCAGCAATACTGGTGCTAAAGCCCACTGTACGGTTCATGGCAAAAAGACCGGTTTCAAGATCCCTGTAATCGATTAAGTCATAGGTGATCTTCACCTTCTTATCATTTTTGAGTCCCCATGCCTCTACCCTCAAGAGCGCAATATCTTGTTCGTTATCTTTAAATTGAAGTTTTGGGGTTAAGCACTTTGCCAGAAAGGCACGTGGGGAAATATCGGTTTCATTTATGTTGATGGGGGCTTCGTCAAGAAGGCCAAGTCCTACCATGGTACGCCAGAATTCAGAATGACCAGGCCATCTTAAAGCAAAACGTCCCATTTCCACCAACTCTTTGCCAAGACCAAAGATATCGACATATCTTTCGGAATCGCCGTTTGCATAGGCTTCTACCGCACCAAGGCCGGCAAATTCAATTTCATGAATATTTTCTTTTTTGAAAATCTCGTGACCGGGAACAATATGCAGCTTACCATTTTTAATTAAACGTCCTTCACGCACATACACATCAAGCACCCGGTCAAAAACCCAGGAAATTTTATATTTGATCGGACTGTCTTCGGCACATTCTGGAGCTGGTATGCCGCCACCGTAGGAGTGTATGCCATGTACCACATCCAACTCGTCCATGGCCAGCCGCCCTAAAACAAGATCGATTCCGGGGTCAAAACCCATTTCTGGGAGAATAGTGATGTTTTTCTCCTTTGCCGGATCATCTAACTCGCTCAGGGCATAGGTATAATTCGAACTGACAAAGGGAATCCCTGCGTCAATAGCTGCCCGTGCTGCGGTGAGTGCCAACTGAATGGGAAGCATACATATGACAATCTGCACACCGAGTTCGGAAAACTTTCCTGCCAGCGCTTCGTCTGTCGCCACATCGAGTCTCAGGGGTGTAGATTTTGCATACTCCCGTTTCTTCAAGTAGTTGTCCGCATCATCAAGACTCTGCCGTGTCGTAAAGAGATCAGCCACAAAAACCTCAGTAACCAGACGAGATTGTTCAAGGTCGTGAATAACAGCTTTTCCCTGTAACCCCATCCCTAATACAATGACCTTCATTATGGAGAACCTCCTGATATTTATTACTGACTAAAAAGAAAGAGACAATTAAGAAAGAGACAATTAAATTCCTGATTACGTATGAAAATCAGCCAATTATGTGAGTGTAGGCTTAATGTGTTGATAACAAAAGAGAAATAAAATCCCGCAGGGTTGTCATCCCCGCGCAGGCGGGGATCCAGTTACGAGCAGGATCACTGGATTCCCGCCTGCGCGGAAATGACAAAAAAAACAGCTGAGTTTCATACGTAATCAAAATTAAATTAGAGAGATAGTAGCTATCTCATATCGAGACAAGGGAATTTCAACAGAATACTCGTTTTTCTACTTGACGGCCGTTAGCCAATCAAGTAGTTTGCCGCGGTCTTTGAGGAACATGAAATTTGATATCGACCTGAACGGTGGTCATCATTTTTTGTTTGAATCAAAAACAAAAAAGAATAAAGAAAAACATTGACTGAA
>WTAT01000244.1 GCA_013139415.1 Desulforhopalus sp. | reverse complement strand
GTTTGGCGCTAAAATGCGGTGAAGTCAATCTCAAAGCTATGGAACTGCTTGATGCTGGAAATACTTCTACTTACGGCCACCCAACCCCCACAGAAGTGCCCCTTGGAGCCAAAGCCGGTAAAGCCATTTTAATAACTGGTCATGATCTGCGAGATCTCGAATTATTACTCAAGCAGACCGAGGGCAAAGGGATCAACATTTATACCCATGGTGAAATGCTCCCCTGCCATGGCTATCCCGAATTGAAAAAATACAGCCATTTCTATGGCCATTTTGGAACTGCCTGGCAGAATCAGGCCAAAGAATTTCCGGAATTCCCTGGTGCAATCCTGTTCACCACCAACTGCATTCAAAAACCAGCCGACAGCTACAAAGATAATGTGTTTACCACTGGTCTGGTTGGCTGGCCGGATCTGGTTCATATCGGCGACGATAAGGACTTCACCCCGGTAATTGAGCGTGCACTCGCACTTCCGGGCTTTCCTGCGGATACCGATAAAGACAGTGTTCTGGTCGGCTTTGCCCGCAATACTGTTCTTGGCATTGCAGACAAGGTGATCGAAGCGGTTAAGAGCAAAGCAATTCGTCATTTCTTTTTGGTCGGCGGTTGCGATGGAGCAAAACCAGGCCGTAACTACTACACAGAATTTGTGGAAAAAGTCCCTGAAGACTGCATTATTATGACGCTTGCTTGCGGTAAATTCCGTTTCTTCGACAAGAAACTTGGTGATATCGGTGGCATCCCCCGTCTTCTCGATGTGGGCCAATGTAACGATGCTTACTCGGCAGTCCAGATTGCTGTGGCGCTTGCCGATGCATTCGAATGTGGTGTTAATGACTTACCGCTTTCATTTGTGCTCTCATGGTATGAACAAAAGGCCGTGGTTATCCTGCTGAGTCTTTTCAGTCTTGGTATAAAAGATATCCGTCTCGGACCCACCCTACCGGCCTTTATTTCACCAAACGTCCTCAACGTTCTGGTTGAAAACTTTGACTGTAAGCCTATCGCAGCAACCCCTGAAGAGGATCTGCAAACGATACTCGGCTAAGTTTTCTCCCATTCATTAACTGCAAGGCGTGGTATCGATTATGATACCACGCCTTTTTTTATGCTACTTCACTACTCATCGTCCCTGAATGACAGGAAATCTGGAGTACGGCACTAAATGAAGTGATTTGACTCAAATCAAAGATTTCTGTGCCTTCTGTGCTAATATTAAGACATAAACATTGCTCAATGCATACAGCATACATAAAGAACAGAAATCAAGATAATCCCGAACGAACATTAATTCGAGACTGCATCAACAATCACCTGACCGAGAGGATAACGATATGAAAGAAGTAAGAAATATTATTCAAATTGACGAAGAATTGTGTGACGGTTGCGGACAATGTGTACCCGATTGTGCCGAAGGTTCTTTAAAGATCATTGACGGTAAGGCCAAACTGGTCGCCGACAAGCTCTGTGATGGCCTGGGTGCCTGCCTTGGTGCCTGCCCGACCGGAGCGCTGAAAGTCATTAAGCGTGAAGCTGATGAATTTGATGAAGAAGCGGTTGAAAAATACCTTGAAGAAGAAAAGAAAAAAGCTGCCGCCCAAAAACCGACACAAATGGATTGTGGATGCGCCTCAACACATATCCAGTCGTTTAAACCTGCCCCACCAGTGAGCAGTTCATCGTGTCAGTCCGCCAATATTCCAACTCAGATGCCCGCAGCCAAGACGGGAGATTCAGCTCTGACGCACTGGCCGGTACAGATTCGTCTGATTCCTGCCAATGCACCATTCCTGCAAAATGCTGATTTGCTGATTGCTGCAGACTGTACTGCAGTGGCGGTTAGAAATTTTCAAGAAAACTACCTGGAAGGCAAAACGGTAATGATGGGCTGCCCTAAATTTGACGATGCAGATAGCTATGTCCAGAGATTTGCGGAAATTATCAGCACTTGTAATCTGAAAAGTCTGACAATTCTAATAATGGAGGTTCCCTGCTGTTCAGCAATGAATGTCATCGTTCAGAAAGCGATCGAAAAAGCGGGGAAATCAGTTCCGGTGGAGCAGATAACCATTTCCACCAGAGGAGAAGAAGTGTCGCGGAAAACATGGTAACCGATTTTTGCCCAGATAACTGTCCTTTGCTCGGAACTATCCCAAGCAAAGGGCACTATTTCCCCCAGACAAGGTGAATCCCAGCTGGCGATTCAGATATCCGTACACCTAAGGGTTGCAGCAACTGGAAAAACGGACGCCCAAAATAGAAAAGTTCCTCACTCAGTTTCAGTTGAAAGTCGGTTATGACCCTTGTCCGAAAGCGCAGGTCGCTTCGTACTCTTTTTTCCAGCTCATTTTTTTGTTGCTCCGATAGTCGATTGAGATTTGACTGAATAAAACCTAAGTCCTCACATGCACACATTCGTTCATGTTCCTTTATTACCGGAATGAGCGGATCATCTTGGTAGAGGATATCGAAACGACTTAAGGTATCCTTCTCCACAAGATCGAGAATTTTTTCGGTATCCCAACATTTAAGTACGCGACAAGCAAAAGGTCTGTCTTCATAAACAGTACAGCCTACCTCTTTGTTATAGTAGCAACAATCCCATTGTCGCCCGGTTCCGACTATTTTCACTAATTCAACTGTAACCGGCTGAATTTTTCCTGCCAGAGGGTTATGAACCAATTCCCCTTTCCTGATTGTTATCAGGCTGCGTAGCGGTATCTTCCCACTTCTAACTAATTGAAGGTCTTGAGAATGCAAAGCAGGACCACCTTTTTCACAACAATTTCCACATCTTTTGCACGTTACCTGTTCGGTTGTCATATTTTTCTTCAGGAGAGTGCTGAAACACACCCCCCTTTCTTTTCCTTTCCTTCTAAATTGAATTTATTATGGTTTCAAAAAGATAAAACCTCTCGATCTGAGGAGCTTATACACTTTTACCGGTTGCAGGCTATTTATCCGCATAAATATTTTTGTGACTCTATTTTTCTCAACCAGCCGAATTAACCGGGTAAGCACAATTCCATTCTGTTCCAGCAACAGGACAATTTCACTCAAGATATTGTCACGATCGTCATCTTCAACTCCAACTAAAATAGACCCCTCATCAACCACCCCAAAGAGTTTCCGATAGGCTGCAGTAAGGTCAAGAATTGAAAAGATTCCAAGGATGACGTTCTCCTCACTTACAACCGGAATCCCTCCGACTTTATCTCTGTCAAATATTATAAGTGCATCGTCAAGGGTCGCATCGGGGCTGAGGGTGGAACATGAGGTTGTCATCACATCAGCAACCGTAGTTTTTTCTACCTGTTCAAAAGCCAGGTTTTTCTCACCTCTCGATGTGACTGATGACGGATAGGCGGAACGTAGATCTCTGTCAGAGACAATGCCGATAAGTTTTCTCTCCTGGTCCACCACCGGCAGGTGTCGAATATGATACTCATTGAGCATCCGTCGTGCCTCCGGCAGAACAATGCCTGAAGATATGGTAATTGGATCGAAAGTCATATATTCGGAAATATACATAATGCCACCATTACCGACTGGGCCGGCACCTTATACCCCTCAAGGGGGTAATCAAAAAGAATCACGTAATAGGGATTAGAGTTACACTTTTCAGTCCCCTTCTTTTTGCAACAGAACAGCCTGATACTTAAGGTATTATAGCATATTGAATTTAAAAAATAGCACAGACATTTAATTTATCTTACCCAAAAATATTCTGAACGATCGCCTCAGCCCCCGACATGATTGAACTCTCTTCAGTCTTTTGTTGTGAAAATAATTAAGATTAGCTATGGTTGTGGATCATAGAATATTCTTTTACTATAGAGTCAAATTAAGCTCTTGCCCCGAATTGCCAACCCCTGTCAGAAATACTATGCTCATTACCCTGTATAAATCCATGTTTTGCCCACGTTGCCATTTAGCTCGTAAATATCTACACGAGCTAACTGCGCATGATCTCGAAATTAAAGTCGAAGAAATCGATATTCTGGTTGCTCCACGACAAAGCTGGAGCGATGGGGTAAGAATGATCCCGGCACTGAAAATCGACAACCATATTTTGAGTGCACTTTATATAAACAGAATCAATATTGCTGATTTCATCGCCGAACACAGACACTGATTTCATCCACCTCCACAATCAGCCAATCATACCTTGAAGATATTTCTAAGAAACTCCGTCGGTCGTCTGGATCTTGTTGCCTGGGCACTGGTCCTTGTCTTTTTTATCGGTAGCTCCCTGTTCTTTGGAGGAAATGTTCTACTGGCTTCTGTTGGCGCGGCTGGAGTCATTCTTGAAATGTTCCTCATTGGTTTCGCCATCGAGATAACCATTGAGTGTCTCAAAAATATAAAAAATATCGGGACATTAACCGGATTCATTACCAATGGTCCTGAAGCTGTTTGTTTGCTGGTTGGTTTGATTGTAGGCGACATAATCTTTGCTGCCTCCACCCCTTTGGGATCCAACTTCATGAACCCCTTACTCCTGCTGGCGGCAGCAGTTATCTGCAAACAAGTAACAAAAACATTTTCCATAAACAGGATGTATACGGTGGTCACAATTACCTGCACCGCCGCCTTTGCCGGTGGTTTCTTCCTGCTTACTCCATCCCAATACTTTTATTGGTTACTTGCTTGTATCCCCGCAACGCTCATTTTCTTTTTTATCCGTCCCAAAGAAGAGGAAATAGAAGTAGGAGAAGAGTACTCTTTCAACCCAAGTCACTGGCTGTTGCCGGCTATAATTGGCCTGACTGTCTCTGGCTATTATCTCGATCCAGTTGTCTCCTTTGCAGCAACTCATTCCCATGCGCCCAAGGGGGTAATCGGCTTTGTCGTTCTTGCCACCTTAACAAGTTGGCCCGAATTTAAATCGTGTCTTGCTCTTCTCAGCAGAGGAAAACGACTGGCGGCTATTTTGAATATAACAGTTTCTAACATTACAAATATCTGGCTTGCCGCGATAGGTATAGCCAGCTATCTTTTGCTCAATTGACTTAACACCCCACAGGTAAGCGATAGACTCCGAGGGGGTATTGAACTGAATGACAGGCTTTCAGGAGTACTCAGTTTAGTGCCCCCTTGAGGGGTGAGGCACTAAATGCACATTCTTAGGCAGTGCCACAGGTTGGGCCCAAAACCATCAACTCCTTAAATCACACTGCAACATCAATAACCTTCGAGTCCTGAGAGCATTTTTCAAGTCGATTCAAACTGCTTAGAACGGCCTTTATTGAAGCAATAATTATATCGGTATCAACTCCTGTTCCCCAACTAGTCAAACCACTCGGAGCCTTAATCTCTATGTACGCCGCGGCCCTTGCGCTCGAGCCACCATTCAAAGCATGTTCATGATAGCGGGTAAGCTTGAAATCTCCGGTTATTTTCTGCTTCAACGCCGAGCAAAAAGCATCCAGAGGTCCATTACCAGAGGCAGAGATTTTAGTTTCTTCGCCATGAACAAGGAGGATTGCCTCAACGTCCGCTCGAGACTCTTTTTCTCCTATATTAATATGTCTTTTAATTACATGGAATGAATGGAGTTCATACGGGGCGCTTATTGTGAGATATTCATTTTCGAAGGTTGTGTAAATCTCATTGTGCAGCAGTTCCCTTCCCTCTCTGTCAGTTACAGCCTGCACAATCTTACCGAACTCTGCTTGCATGGCTTTTGGCAATTTGAAACCAAAATCTTTTTCCAACACATAAGCTACACCACCTTTTCCTGACTGGCTGTTAATGCGGATAATTGATTCGTATGTACGTCCAACATCCGACGGATCTATAGGGAGATATGGAACTGCCCAGAGCCTGGAACCCGCCTCATCATATTCGTGCATTCCTTTATTAATCGCGTCCTGATGTGAACCAGAAAAAGCCGTGTAAACAAGTTCACCGGCATAGGGATGGCGTGGGTGAACCGGCAGCCGACAGACCCGTTCATAAGTATCAATCAATCCATTAATATCGCTGATATTAAGCTCGGGATCGACTCCTTGGGTAAACATATTCAGAGCAAGGGTCACGATGTCAACATTCCCTGTCCTTTCACCGTTGCCAAACAAGGTCCCTTCTACCCGTTCCCCACCGGCCATCAACGCCAATTCGGTTGCAGCTACAGCGCATCCACGGTCATTATGAGTGTGCAGACTTATTATGGCAGAATCTCTGTCTGCCATATTGCGGCTGAACCACTCTATCGAATCTGCGTATACGTTCGGAGTTGAGAGCTCAACGGTTGCAGGAAGATTTATAATGACCTTATTTTCCGGCGTCGGCTGGAGAACGTCCATTACCGCTTCACATATCTCAAGTGCAAAGCTCAACTCGGTACCAGTGAAACTCTCGGGTGAATACTCGTACCTGAAGACAGTTTCAGGATATTTCCTTTCCTCTTCTTTAAGCAATGTGGCACCATGAACAGCCAGATCGACTATTTCTCTTCGGCTCATTTTGAAAACTGTTCGCCGCTGCAAAGTCGACGTGGAATTATACAAATGAACTAATGCCTCTTTCGCACCCTTTAACGACTCAAATGTTTTTCGGATCAGAGTATCCCTGGCCGGGGTTAAGACTTGAATTAACACACCATCCGGAATCAGCTTCTTTTCAATGAGCAGCCGGGTAAAATCAAATTCCACCTGTGATGCAGAAGGAAAACCGACTTCGATCTCTTTGAATCCGACATGAGTCAGAAGAGCAAACATCTCTAACTTCTTCTCAAGACTCATCGGCTGAATCAACGCTTGATTGCCGTCTCGCAGATCAACGCTGCACCAGGTGGGCGCATTTTCTATCTTCTTTTCGGGCCATTTTCGGTTCGGTAAATTGATAGGAGGATAAGGTCGGTATTTTTTTACTAATTCAGGATTCATGTTTCTCCTCGAAAAGTTGAGTCCAACGATTTCAAAAAAAAAAGGCCACGGTTTTTCAACCGTGGCCTTTTTAGGTGTATTGAGTTTTAAAACTATATTACAACTCCTCCACCTCAGCCACGGATTCAGGCAATAGGTAACCTAGTGATAGGGGAAGTAGAGAGAGCAGTAAGTTAAAAGATTTCATTTGATCAAATTTTACTTAATAATAGCCTAATACTGATTAAGTCATAAAGTACTCATCATCAGCCGATGTTGTCAAGCTAGTTTTCCAGCATATCCCAAAACGCCCTAATTTGAGATGCTTTCTGCCTTTTGTGAGTTAAAACAGTCAAAGCCTTTTTTCAATTGTTATATGGTACGAAAAAAATTCTACTTGCCCTAAAAGGTAACTTGCTATAACAACGTCTTTTTCTGATTGACCTTGTTCGTAACAACCTTTGTCGGTTGACAGATCCTGAGTTGACAGATATATTTTACCTTCGTTTAAATTCATTGGATTTTCAACATGTTCTTCAATACCGATGAAAGTTTTTCAATTATTATAAGGAAATACATTGATGGGGAAAATTACCGGATCCCAGGCTGTCGTAAGGTGTCTTCAGGAAGAGGGCGTGAAAATAATTTTTGGATATCCCGGGGGTGCAGTCATTGACCTCTACGACGCTTTGATGGATGCCGACATTACAAATGTTTTGGTCCGACATGAACAAGGTGCAGTGCATGCTGCAGATGGATTAGCCAGAGTGACAGGTGAGGTCGGTGTTGCACTGCTCACCTCCGGCCCGGGAGCTACAAATGGGGTAACCGGAATCGCTACTGCCTACATGGATTCAATTCCTCTTGTTGTCTTGACTGGTCAGGTACCTCGCCCCCTCATTGGTAATGATGCGTTTCAGGAAGTGGATATTGTTGGTATTACAAGACCCTGTACGAAACACAATTATCTGGTGAGTAAACTTGAAGATTTAGTTCCAACCATACGGGAAGCCTTTCATATTGCCCGTACAGGCCGTCCCGGCCCTGTGCTGGTTGACCTACCGAAGGATATCTTAGGTAGCCAACTCACTTATCCGGAAAAAACAAATATTAACATGTTGAGCTACCAACCAACATACAAACCACATCCGGTCCAGATTGAAAAAGCCTGCAAAAAAATCATTAAAGCCAAGAAACCGGTGCTCTATGTCGGTGGTGGAGTTATCTTATCCGATGCTTCCAAGGAACTGACCGAGCTGGCAATAAAACTGAATATACCGGTAACAATGACCCTGATGGGTCTTGGCGCTTTTCCCGGCACCCATGATCTTTCCATGGGTATGCTTGGAATGCACGGCACATATACCGCAAATATGGCTGTTGCTGAAACCGACCTTTTGATTGCAGTCGGTGCGCGCTTTGATGATAGGGTAACCGGTAAGCTCAAAGAATTCGCTTC
This sequence comes from Desulforhopalus sp., assembly GCA_013139415.1. Taxonomy (GTDB): domain Bacteria; phylum Desulfobacterota; class Desulfobulbia; order Desulfobulbales; family Desulfocapsaceae; genus Desulforhopalus_A. The sequence continues at coordinate 2,669 of WTAT01000244.1, read as the reverse complement.
TAAAGCCGAAATCATCCATATAGATATCGATCCCACCTCTATCAGTAAAAATGTAAAAGTCCATGTTCCCATTGTCGCCGATTGTAAGAACGCACTGGCTGCCATAAATGAGTGGTTTAACACCAAGGCAACTATCAACCTTGAAGAAGAAGCGACAAGGCATAAACCTTGGTTTAATCTGATCCGGGAATGGACGACAAAACATCCTCTGTCTTACAAAGAAAACAACGACATCATCAAACCCCAGTTTGTCGTTGAAACACTCCATAAATTGACTCGCGGCGAGGCAATTATTACCACTGAAGTAGGTCAGAACCAGATGTGGGCAGCACAATTCTATAAATATGATTATCCTCGACATTTTGTCACCTCCGGTGGGCTCGGTACCATGGGCTATGGCCTCCCAGCTGCAATAGGCGCACAAATGGCTTTTCCGGATAAAACAGTTATTGATATTGCCGGTGACGGCTCTATCCAGATGAATATCCAGGAGTTGGCCACGGCCAAACAGTATAATTGTCCAGTCAAGGTAGCAATTTTGAATAACAGTTATCTCGGCATGGTAAGACAATGGCAGGAACTGTTCTACGATAAGCGATACGCATCTACTCCCATGGAGGTAACCCCTGACTTTGTCGATCTTGCCAAGGCCTACGGTGCAGTCGGTCTCAGAGCCACCACAAAAAATGAAGTGGAGCCGGTTATAAAAGAAGCTTTAGCGACCGACAATATAGTTGTCATGGACTTTAAGATTGAAAAGGAAGAAGGCGTGTACCCGATGGTACCTGCCGGAAAGGCGAACACAGAAATGCTCCTTGTTTAGTGCCTTACTCCAGATTTCCTGTCATTCAGTTCAATACCCCCTTGAGGGGTGCTCTTTTCAGTACCCCCCTAAGGGGTACTCTTTTAAGTGCCCGCTTGACGGGTATAAAAAACAAGAAATCTGGAGAGTATATTGAAATTGGAAACTTAAAGTGAGCACCAAGGCACTTATCCCGGCTTTCTTCCCGTTCACCGGGGTTAGTGACTTAGAAATGATATTTCTAGATTTTTTTTGCAAGAAATATCTTTTTATTAAGGCACTTTTATCCCCCACAAGGGTAGACTGAAAAGAGCACCCCTCAAGGGGTATTATAAAATATCCCTTGAGGGGATTAATTTTATTATAGCAAATCTGAATTTACTACACTCAGGATCTGATAGATGAAACACACAATTTCTGTACTACTTCAAAACCGACCAGGAGTACTCTCCCGAGTAACCGGTCTTTTCAGTGGTCGAGGTTTTAACATCGAAAGTCTGTGCGTGGCAGAAACACTCGATCCGGGTGTTTCCTCACTCACGGTTGTCTCAAGAGGTGATGATTCTGTAGTTGAGCAGATAACAAAGCAACTCCACAAACTGATAGATGTCATTAAAGTCACCGATATAACCGACAAGGAATATGTCGAAAGAGAGATGATACTGATCCGAATGAAGGCCGAAGCACACACCCGCGCCGAAGTCTTGCGGGTTATCGACATATTCCGGGGGAAAGTTGTAGATGTGAGTGCCAAGAGCTATGCGGTGGAGATCACTGGCTCAGCATCAAAAATCCAGGCAGTCATTGATATCCTGCGCCCCATAGGTATCAAAGAAATCGTTCGAACCGGCATCATCGCCATGTCCCGGGCAAACAAGAATAAGTAAGACTTCCCTCAAGTAAAGGTTATATATTTTCATGCTCACTCCACAAGTACCAGTAGCAAAAGAAGGATACCCTTTCATCGGCTTCGCCGTTTTTTGTACTGTTGTTCTTGCTCTTCTTGGTTTACCTTTTGCTACAGCAATTTCATTTATTGTTGCAACTTTTATACTCTGTTTCTTTCGAGATCCTGAACGATTTGTTCCGGAAAGATCGGACGCCCTCGTCTCCCCAGCGGATGGCAAAATTATACATGTTGAAAAGCTCTCAGAGAATCCGTTTACTGGTGGAGAAGTCATAAAAATCTCTGTCTTCATGAATGTTTTCAATGTTCATGTCAATAGAATTCCCTTCAATGGTAAAGTCGAGAAAGTTGTCTACAAACCCGGTAAATTCTATTCAGCCGACAGTGAGCAGGGGGGCTTGAAGAATGAATATTGTGCAACTGTTATATCAACTCCTCAAGGTAAGACCTTGGCATTTGTACAGATTGCGGGACTAATTGCCAGAAGAATTGTCTGTTGGCTGGAACCAGGTGACCTGGTGGCCCGAGGCAGACGGTTCGGACTCATCCGCTTTGGTTCCAGAGTAGATCTCTACCTGCCGCTCGAAACGGATGTCGTAATAAAAGAGGGAGACAAAGTGCGAGCCGGTGAAACTATTCTTGGTTATCTCCAATGATCACACGTACGACACATTTGGACCTCTGGTTTTTCTGCTTCAAATAATCATAACCCCGGTAAACGGGAAAATAAGCCGGGATAAGTGCCTTGGTAATCACTTTAAGTTCTTAATTTCAATGCATTCTCCGAATTTCTTGTTTTTTATACCCCTCAGGGGGGTACTGAAAAGAGCACCCCTCAAGGGGGTATTGAACTGAATGACAGGAAATCTGGAGTAAGGCACTAAACACTATAGCTTACTTTTGAGAATTATTAGTGGAATAGCAAAAGGCCGCAAATTAATCACTCCTCCTTTGTACGAA
>WTAT01000122.1 GCA_013139415.1 Desulforhopalus sp. | reverse complement strand
CCAATTGATAGGCCGATGCCACCAGAAAGAGAGGATGCTATGGAAGGTAGTTCAGTGAACATTTTTAACAGGACAACCATGATCAAAACTGGCGGTGCCAGCTCAAAGAAATCAACACCGGTGGTGTTTCTTCCGAAAGCTATAAAATATACTTTGACAATTTCGTTGACTATCGACAACACGCCACCAACGAGCAAGGCAAGTATTACATACTGTACGGTGTAACCGAGCCACTTGGAAAAATAATCGCGGGTCTGCGGAAGCATAAAAAAGAGAATAAACAACGGCCCAATAGCAATTAGGAGCGTAAGCGCAACTTTTGCAATTATCATGGCAATCGTTACGGCAACGGACATCAAAATCCATATAAAATAGACCACGATACAAACAGTGGCCGCCTGTACCCCGGAGATAAAGCCAGTTGACGACTGCCAAATCTTATCGACCCCGGCAAGGATCTGGTCACCAAAACCATCTAAAGTCCTACCCACCCCACTTGCTTCGCTGTAATTAGAGACAAGACCCATCATATCGTCTGGCAGTGTTGTGAAAAAATTAGCACCCAATCGCTTATACACCCCAAGATTCGTCGACAACCCAACGACAAAGACACTGGTGAGAAGGGCCATTAGCATCTTTCTTACCGGTGCGTCCGTACAGCCCATTGCCATAAAAATACCTATTCCTGTAACGAGTAGAATCGCGGAGGTCTGAGCAACTGGGGCAACATACGCCATGACCCCCGCAACGTAACAGCATTAACCTGCGCGATCCTCCACTCTTAAACTTCGAAATATCACCTGTCCTTAAATCTCTTCTTTTCCTACTGCCCGTTTCAATCTTTCAAAATTGCGTTGTGGAATTTACCCCCCGAAACCGCACAACAGTTCCGGGAGGTGCATACCCCAGGCAGCAAAGTCTGTTTGTATAACTGTTATTTTACGTTAGGTGCGCGATGCCCTTCCTTCGGTCGGTTATAGCTAACAAAAAGATAAAAAGACAAAAAGCAAAAAAGATAGAAAATTACCTTGCCTGAGTTTTGACGGTCCCTACGGGGGTATTTTCTCTATGTTTCATTCTCTCCAGCCTCCCTGTTTGTTGCTCCAGAGTTGCTATGTGGAATTTATCCCACCGGAAATAAAACAACTGTTCCGGTGGGTGCATACCCCATGCAGTAAACACAATTCTATCACGGTTATTTTAAAGCAAGGTGTGCGATGCCTTCTCTTCTGTCAGTTATAGCCCACAGAAAGACAAATAGATAAAAAGCAAAAAAGACAAAAAGCGTGCAGCTAGAATGGTAAGCCAAAATCTGCTTACAGGGTGGCTGCGTGCCCTAAGGCAGCGAAAGGCCCAAGACGAGAATGTTTCACTTTTTTAAAACGACACAAAAAAGATGAAAATTGGCCTTGCCCTGCCTTTTAACGGACCCTGATCCCTATCGGTCTTTTGCAGCTTTCAACGAAAAAGCGGCCCTGTGGTTGCTTTTCTTTGAAGCCATTTTTTGAGGCTTTGGACAACCCCTCTGGGAGCCAGCTTTTAAAACCTGGGTAAACAGAATGAAACAGCCTGAAAATCTTTAAGACTAGCGGGCGAGCAAAAAAAGGGAGAGTTGCAAAATGAAAAATCAAAAGGTTTACGAAATCATTACCGAGCAAATTTTAGAGATTATGGCACAAGGAATTATCCCTTGGAAAAAACCATGGAGTGCGAGAGGAGCACACAGAAATCTGGTGAGCGGCAAACAATATAGAGGGGTTAATGTTTTTCTGTTGTCATGTTCTGGTTTTTCTTCCCCTTGGTGGTTGAGCTTTAAACAAGCCAAAGAGAAAGGCGGTAAAGTTCGGAAAGGAGAAAAAGGCCGGCAAATCGTATTCTGGAAGCCTTTAATTGTAAAGGATACAGAAGTGGGGACAGGTAAAGCAAACGACAAGAAGATATTTATGCTCAGGTATTACACCATATTTAATCTTGACCAGGTGGACGGCATAGAGGCCCCCCAGGAACCAGAAACATTACTGCTTGAACCTATAGCAGAAGCAGAGAAAATCGTTCAAGAGATGCCAAATGCACCGGAAATTTTGGAAGCCGCTGGAGATAGAGCTTGCTACTACCCAAGCCGGGACCAAGTACAGATGCCATTTTTCCAAGATTTTGATGATTCTGAAGAGTATTACAGTGTCTTATTCCATGAGCTAGGCCACAGCACTGGACATGAAAACAGACTTGCAAGAAAAGAGGTACAGGGGTGCAGCCGGTTCGGTTCTGAAGATTATAGCAAAGAAGAACTCGTTGCAGAGATGACGGCCGCTTTTCTTTGTGGTGAGTCAGGGATTTTGCCTGCAACTGTGAGAAATTCTGTCGCATATCTGCAAAGTTGGTCTGCAAAACTTAAAAAAGATCCCAAAATGGTTGTTAATGCAGCTGCAGCAGCACAGCGAGCCGCTGACTGTATTCTCAATCGCGAATTTTCCAAGCAGAACTAAAGACACCAACAAAGGGCTGGGGCCGGACCCGGCCCTTTGTTGCTAGTTTTATCATTTCTCAATTTTGAAGAGGGCTACATATGAAGGCAAACATTAACGCCCTTCGGGCGAGATAAAAGCAGCCCCCCTCCGCGACCCCCCTCAATCATTACATTTGATTTAATTTGATCTTATTGCTTTTCCTTGGTGTCGCTTCTTTATCATTATCGGACCCCCGGGGCCAACCTGGGACCGCTCCGGGGGGCTTTTATAAGTGTTGTCTATGACAAAATTAACTCAACTTAAAAACGTTATTAATACTGAAAATTAAAGGCTATATTTTATTTATAGACAGATATAGGATGAAGCGTGGAGAAAGAGAGGGGTCCCCAGGTTCATTATAATCCCCTCCCCTTTACGTTTTCCGCTAAGCTGCAGCCATCGCCAAAGAGTTTTTAAGGGCGATTCGTTTCTGATGATCCTAGCCCTTCGAAATATTTCGGAGATTGTCTCTTCTTCCCTACTTCCCGTTTTGTTCCTCGAAAGTTGCTATGTGGAATTTACACCGATAACAAAACAACTGTTTCGTTGGGTGCATACCCCATGCAGAGGAGTGTGTTTGTATGGCTGTCATTTTAGAGCAAGGTGTGCGATGCCTTTCCTTTGGTCAGTTATAGCCCACAAAAAAGCCAAAATAACAAAAAGCAAAAAAGCAAAAAAGATAAAAAGCGTGCTGCTGTAACGGTAAGCTAGAATCTGCTTATGGTGTGGCGGCAGTTTCTAAGATAACAAAAGGCCCAAGAAGAAAATATTTCACTTTTCATAAACGTCACAAAAGATGGGAATTGGTCTTGTCCTGTTATTTTATGAACCCTGATCCCTTGCCATCTTTATGTAGCTTTCAACGGAAGAGCATTCCTGAAATTTTGAAGGGCATCCAGGTTTATCTTTTTGTTCTCTCAGGGGTTGGTGGATAGACTCTAGGTAGCTGTGGTCTAGGATGTTTTTGAGATGCGTGCTTTTTTGCTATTTGTCTTTTTGGCAATTAGTAATATTTTGCAAATAGTTGAATTACATGGTTATGTGGTGTATAAGAAGTTGACAAAAAGACAAATTGCGTGCTTTTTTGCTTTTAATATTATGGTGATATCGTGAATAAAACAATTGCTTTCATTTCCCAGAAGGGTGGGGTCGGAAAATCGACTTTGGCACGTGCTGTTGCATGTGATGCTTTCAAAAGTGGTCTGTCGGTTAAGCTGGCAGACCTTGATATTCAGCAAGGTACTGTGACAGAATGGCACAGACAACGACTCAACAATGGGTATGAACCTGTTGGCTCCGTTGAGCTCTTTAGTAAGGCTTCCTTAGCTGTTGAAGCTGCCGGTAATCATGATCTCCTCATTATTGATGGTGCCCCGAGAGCGAGCAGTGGAACACTTGATACTGCACAACAGGCCGATCTCATCATACTTCCTACTTGTGCGAGTCGGGATGATTTAGTTCCTGCTATAAAACTGGCTTATGAATTGGAGAATAAAGGGGTCCAGCGCAACAAAATTGCCCTTGCGCTCGTTCGTGTCAGTACAGAAGCAGAAATTGCCGACGCAAGAGATTACATCGGTCAGTCGGGCTTCACTGTCTTGACTGGTTGTTTGTATGAAAAACCCGCATATCGGCAAGCACAAAATGATGGCTTGTCCGTAACAGAAACCCGCTACAAAAGCCTTAACAACAAGGCTAACGAGCTTTTAGAGAGTATTTTAACCCATCTAATAAGTGAGTAATTAAAATGGCTGATTTTGGTAAGATTAAAGGGAAAGGTAAAAACAGGTTTGGAGATATCCCCACCCCAGACGAAACCGACAACAATCTTGACGCACCTGAAATTGCACCTGCTGATCCTTCTGTAGAGGTAAAAAAGAGCAGAAATAAAACAGGGAGAACCGTACCTTTCAATACGCGCGTTACGGCAGAGTTTGATAAAGAGTTCAGGACAATTGCTTTTACCGGAGGATTCAAAAAAGTCGAATTGCTCGAAGTTTGTCTTGATGCATATAAAGAATTAAATGGTATAAAATAAGGTAAAAAGACAATATGCTTGCTTTTTGTTAATTTGTCTTTTTTGCATTTTTTCTTTTTGTGGTAAGTTTTTGTATTATTTCTTGTTTTCCTAAAACAGAAAATTTGATTTTATACTTATTCAGTCAATAAGACTATCTGAAATTCTGAAGCTGACGGAAATATCTATGACGAAATCTGAATTGATCGACGAGCTTGCACGTGAAGTAAATATATCCACCAGAGAAGCTGAGTCACTAATAAACACAATTATTGATTCAATGACCGAGGCGTTGTGCCGTGGTGAATCTATCGAGATTCGAGGGTTTGGTTCTTTCACCGTCAAACATTACGACGGCTACGAAGGACGCAATCCAAAGACAGGCAAGAAGATTCAAGTTCAGCCAAAGAGAGTACCTTTTTTCAAAGTTGGAAAGGCATTACGGGAACAAGTAAATATAGCGGCTGTAAAAAAATAAAGTGTCATACATATATCAGTAATGTCAAAATCAATCACTCTCGTAGTAAGCTCCATCGTTTTTCTTGTTATTGTCGCAGCATCATCATTTCTTTATGCCTGGACTGGTAAAGTCGTCGGCATCACAGACGGCGATACCATTAAAGTCCTTCATGACCACCAGGAAGTGAAAATTCGACTGCATGGTGTAGATACACCAGAGAAAAAACAAGCCTATGGTAATACAGCCAGAAGGCTACAGCTAAACTCACTGCCGGAAAAATAGTTAAAGTTGAGCAAACGGATACCGACAGGTACCACCGCACCGTTGCGATAATCACGGTGGCTGGTGTCAATGTGAATCAAGCTCTTGTTCAATCCGGGTATGCCTGGGTTTATCCCAAATACTGTAAACAGGAATTTTGTCGAGACTGGCTGAAACTTGAAGAACAGGCGAAGAAGGCACGGATTGGACTTTGGAAAGACTCGAACCCGGAACCGCCTTGGATCTGGCGAAAAACCTCCAAACTGCGCGTGAATTCTTCAAGCATTATCAGCGGCAATTTCCATGGTAATAGCAGCAGCCATGTCTTTCATGCTTCCGGCTGTCAACATTTCAATTGTAAAAATTGTACTGTGGGTTTCATGTCGGCTGAAGAGGCGGGAAGGGCAGGGTACAGACCTGACAATCGGTGTGTGAAATAGGTTCCAGGTTGCACGAATGTAGGGGTTACCCCTAAATGAGAGTAGGAAAAGATGAGTAAAAAATGTCGATTTTGTGGGTCATTGGATGATGTAAAGAGGGTGAAAAAGAGATTTTTTGTTTGCCGTTCATGTAGACCGGCTGTCTATGCGGTCATAAACTCGCCCGATGTTATAGAACAGGTTTGGCCGTTGTTGCAAGACAGGGCGATACTTCCGCAGGTCAGGCGAATTAAAATTCCCTGGCGGGTCGAAAT